>DASUIO010000001.1:0-2803 GCA_036279755.1 Polaromonas sp.
GGCCCAAGTCGGTCAGGTGCTGGCTGGTGAGCTGGTTCACGTTGGTGCCGCCAAGGCCCAACTTGCGCCACCAGACGCCCAGGCCGTTGACCACGCCGGGCCGGGCGCGCGGCGAGACTTTGGCCTTCACGCGGTACTCGCCGCGCTGGTTGAAGACCTTGACGATGGTGCCCGACGTGATGCCGCGCGCTGCCGCATCCTCGGTATGGATTTCCAGTAGCGGCTCGCCCTCGATGTCGCGCAGGCTTTTGACGTTGACAAAGCTGGAGTTGAGAAAGTTGCGGGCTGGCGGCGAGATCATGGCCAGAGGAAACGCTTTCGAGGAGTCCGGCGTTTCGTAGTTGGGTACATGGTTGGGCAGGCCGTCCAGACCAAGCGCCGCCAGCCCTTTGCTGAAAAATTCGCAGCGGCCTGACGGTGTGGGAAATGCGCCTTCAGCAAACGGCGCATCGGGCAGCTTCAGCGTGGCAAAGCCCTTGTCCAGCAATTCCTGGAAATCCACTTTGTCGCCATAGACCGCACGGCACAGCGTCTCGTCGCTATCGAGAAAGCAGGATTCGGTGAACCCCATGTGCGCCGCCAGTTCACGGAAAATCTGCGTGTTGGGTTTGGCCTGGCCCAGCGGCGCGATGGCGGGGCGGTTCAGCAGCGCGTCGGTGTGGCCGTAGGTGCTGTGCACATCCCAATGCTCCAGCTGCGTGGTGGCGGGCAAAATGAAATCGGCATAGTCAGCGGTATCGGTCTGAAAGTGCTCCAGTACCACGGTAAATAAGTCTTCGCGCGCAAAGCCCTGAACCACCTTGCCCGATTCAGGCGCTACCGCCACCGGGTTGCTGTTGTAAACAATCAGCGCCTCGATTTTCGGGCCGAAGCGCGGTGAGGTTTCACGCAGCAGGTCGTCGCCCAGGGTGACCATGTTGATCGTGCGCGGCCTGCGCCCGGCCAGCAGGTCCGGTCGCTGCAGCGCCGCTTTGTCCACCGGAAATTGGCCCGAGCTGCTCAGCAGAACGCCGCCTGCGCGGTGCCGCCAGGCGCCAGTCAGCGCGGGCAGGCAGGCCACGGAACGCACGGCATTGCCGCCGCCGCGCACGCGCTGCATGCCGTAGTTCATGCGAATCGCAGCCGGCTGCTGCTTGACAAAGCACTGGCCGTAGTCGCGCGCCAGCGCCCTGATTTGTGCCGCTGGCACGCCGCACACACCGGCAGCGCGTTCCGGGCTCCATTGCAGCGCGCGTTCGCGCAGTCCACCCGAAACTTCTGAACTATCCCAGCCCAGCGTGTGGCGGGCAATGTAGTCGTGGTCCAGCCAGTCGTGGGTGATCAGCTCGTGCATCAGCGCCAGGGCCAGCGCGGCATCGGTGCCCGGCAACAGCGCAATGTGTTCATGGCATTTTTCGGCGGTTTCGCTCTTGCGCGGGTCAATGCACACGAGTTTTGCGCCGTCGCGCTTGGCCTGCTGGGCATAGCGCCAGAAGTGCAGGTTGCTGCCAATTGAATTGCTGCCCCAGATGATGATGAGTTTGGATTCGGCAAAAAACTCCACCCGCATGCCGACCTTGCCGCCCAATGTGTGCTTCAAGCCTTCGCCACCTGCCGCCGAACAAATGGTGCGGTCCAGCAGGGAGGCGCCCAGCCGGTTGAAAAAGCGCCCAGCCATGCTTTCGCCCTGGACTTGGCCCATGGTGCCCGCGTAGCTGTAAGGAACGATGGCCTCGGGATGGCGCGCCGCGATGGGTTTGAGGCGCGCGGCAATCTCGCTCAGCGCGGCGTCCCAGCTCACGGGTTCAAATTGGCCGCTGCCCTTGGGGCCCGAACGTCTGAGCGGCTGCAGCAGGCGCTCGGCGTGGTAGCTGCGCTCGGTGTAGTGCGAGACCTTGTTGCACAGCACGCCGCCCGTCTGCGGGTGCTCGGGGTTGCCCTGCACCTTGGTGGCCACGCCGTTCTCCACCGTGGTGAGCAGGGCGCAAGTGTCGGGGCAGTCATGCGGGCAGGCGCCGCGCACCTGCACCGGCCCGGCGTTCGTTTGAAGGGGGAGTTCGCCGGGAAAGAGGCTCAGCGTATTGCGCATGGTCCAACTCGATAGTGATATTCAACGGAGCATTCGGATCAAAAAAATCAGGAAATAACTTGAGTTGCCACCAGCCCGCGCATAAACGCCTGGCAACGCGCCAGCTGCTCCAGGCTGACAAATTCATCGGGCTGGTGCGCCTGCGCTATGCTGCCGGGACCGCACACCACAGTGGGGATGCCCGCACTTTTGAACAAACCCGCTTCCGTGCCAAAGGCCACCAGCGTGGTGCGGTCGGTGCCCGCCAGGCGCTGGGCCAGCTGCGTCACGGCGTCGTTGACCGAGCCCAGAAAAGCCGGCACTTCGCAAATCGTTTCAAAGCTGAAGCCGGCCTCGGGCGCTATTTTTTTCATAGCTGGTTGCTCCCGTTCTGCATAGGCTACAAGCTCTTTTTGCATGGAAATTGCATCGGCGGTAGGCAGGTTGCGGAATTCGTAGCGGAATTCGGCGTCGCGCGGCACCACGTTGTCGGCAATGCCGCCGTGGAACTGGCCCACGCTGGCGGTGCTGAACGGCACGTCAAAGCCTTCATAGCGGGGCTCGCTGGCCTCAAAGCCTTCGGCCATGTCGCGCAGCTTGCCAATCACCCGCGCCGCCATCTCGATGGCATTGACCGATTGCGGCGTGAGCGAGGAGTGCGCCTCCTTGCCGCGCACGCAGCATTTGTAGCGGTAAACGCCCTTGTGCGCCGTGGCCGGCACCATGCTGGTGGGCTCGCCAACGATGCAGGCCAGC
>DASUIO010000002.1:0-3828 GCA_036279755.1 Polaromonas sp.
CTGCTGGGTAATCGCCAGGATGTTGTTGGTGATCCAGTACAGCACCAGGCCAGCCGGGAAGAAGAAGAACATCACACTGAAAATCAGCGGCATGAACCACATCAGCTTGGCCTGCATCGGATCAGGCGGCGTCGGGTTGAGGGCAGTCTGCAACAGCGTCGTGAAGGTCATGACGATAGGCAGAATAAAGTAGGGATCGGGCGACGACAGGTCGGTGATCCAAAGTAGCCAGGGCGCGTTGCGCATCTCGACGCTGGACAGCAGCACCCAATACAGCGCAATGAACACCGGAATCTGAACCATGATGGGAAAGCAGCCGCCCATGGGGTTGACCTTCTCCTCGCGGTAGATCTTCATCATCGCCTGCTGCATTTCCTGCGGTTTGTCTTTCAGGCGTTCACGCATTTCCGTGATCTTTGGGCTGACCGCTTTCATCTTGGCCATGCTGGCGTAGGCCTTGGCATTGAGCCAGTAAAACGCAATCTTGAGCAGCAGCACCAGTGCCACAATCGACCAGCCCCAGTTTTGAATGAAGCTGTGCAACTTGTCGAGCAACCAGTACAGCGGCTTGGCCAAAATGGTCAGCCAGCCGTAGTCTTTCACCAGTTCCAGGCCCGGCGTCATCGCTTCAAGTACTTTTTCTTCCTGTGGGCCGACAAAAAGTCTTGAATCAATGGTCTTGCTCGACCCCGGCGCAATGCTGCCTACCGGTGTGATCATGCCCACGGCATACAGGTTGTTATCCACCTTACGCAGGAACAGGTCGCGCTGGAGGCCGTCGCCCAGAATCCAGGCCGATGCAAAATAGTGCTGCACCATGGCCACGTAACCGTTGCTCGCCTGCTTCTCAACATCCACCTTGTTGTTTTCGATATCCTTGAAGTCAACTTTCTGATACTTCTTGGCTTCGGTGTAAATGGCCGGGCCGGTGAAAGTGGAATAGAACGATGGCATATTCTCAACACCAAACCATCGCAGCAACACAGGAGCAGGAACTTTGGAGATCGGACTATTGCCGTCACGCACCAACTGCAGGTAAAGCTGCGGGGCCACCGGCGCGCTGCCGGTATTGATCACCTCATGGCGCACAGCAATGTCATAGGCACCGCGTTTGAGTGTGTAAGTTTTAACCAGTTTGACTCCGCCCAGGTCGGCCGACTCAAACCTGACCTGCAGTTCGTTCTGGCCGTCCTTGAGCACGCGCTCGCCGGGCACCAACGTCATCGGTGTTTTATGGGAAGGGAAGCTGCCTCCTGCAGCGCCCGCAATCAGGCCGGTCTGCGCCACATAAACCCGGCTGGCGCTATCGTCCAGCAACATAAAGCCCGCGCTCTTGTCCGCCATGTCCTTGTATTTATTAAACGCCGAGCGGGCCAGGGTGCCGCCTTCGCTGTCAAAGGTCAGTGTGAACACATCGGTACTCACCACCACACGTTCCTTGGCGGCCAATGGCGTTGTGGAGGGCGATCCGGTGGGCACCGCGCCGGTCGCCGTGGGGGGCGTACTGGCTGGTGATGAAGATGGCACCGAGGCATCGGTCGTCATCGAGGTCCCGGCGCTGGACGATGTGGCTGCAGGCGCCTTGGCGGTCTGCGTGGCTGAAGGGAAGAAGGTGGCTTTGTGGCCGTTAAAAACCTGCCACTGGTCCCACAACAAGACCATGGAGAAACCAAAAATCACCCACAAAATGGTGCGGCGGATGTCGTTCATGACGGCGTCTTTTTAGAAGGAGTGGAAGTCACAGGCGTGACCAGTCGGGTGAAAAGCGAAGCTGCTCTCGTTGGCGGCACGGGGTCAATCCCACCGTCGCACCAAGGATGACAGCGCGCCAGGCGATGCAGTGTCAGGTAGCTTCCCATGGCGGCGCCGTGCTGCTGCAAGGCCTGCATCGAGTAGGCTGAACAACTGGGTTCAAACCGGCAGGTCGAGCCCAGCCAAGGACTGAGCAGTAATCGGTAAGCTTTAACCAAACCGATCAGCAGAGTTTGCGGTAAGCGAATCAAGGCGGCGGCGATCGGTTTCATGAGGTTTTGCTTTCCAGCTGGATTAGCGCCTGCATCAGCACCTGCACTTCGGTGCGCACCGCCTGCCTGAGTTGCTCGGAGCTGGCGCTGACAAATTCCGTACGGGAAAAATCACGCCGCAACCGGACCACAAACGCGGCCTGTGGATACTGATGGGAAAAATCAGCGCTCACGATGTAGATCTGCCTCTTGATGGCGTTACGCGTGACGGCCCGTTTGGCCCAGCGTTTTGGAACCATCGCGCCTATCCACATATCCTGAATCGGAAACAGCACCGGCGCATCAGCCAGCTTGCCGGACGGTGCTTGCGCAGCCCTTGCATTCAGCGCATTGCGATGCAATGCAAAGTGCGTCGTTCTTGCAACAATGGCGCCCGCAAGTACTGCCTGGAACTGGGGTCGATTTTTAAGCCGTTGCACTAGCGCAAAGCGTCAGCTCAATAGCCGACTTAGACGGCCAGGCGCTTGCGGCCTTTGGCGCGACGTGCAGCGATCACTGCGCGGCCGCCACGCGTTTTCATGCGCGTCAGAAAGCCGTGCGTACGTGCGCGCTTGACTTTGGAAGGTTGGTATGTGCGTTTCATGATAAATCCTACTAGCCTTGATTCGGCTTATTACTGGGCGGTCAGCGACAAAATTTTCTTGGTGATTCGAATGATCTTGGTGGCCGTACAACACAGCCAACTCTGCGGGAAACATGCAATACACCTGCCGCGACTCGGCTGATCAACTCAAAAATTGAAGCAATCAGCAAGCCCCGTGCAAGCGGCATCAATCCGCTACGAATCAGGGAAACCCATGATTATCACAGATTTCCAAATACTGGCAACAAGTTAGCCCCTCCAAGAAGGGAAAGCGCGGGGATTTGGGTACCGGAGTTGACACCCGTTGGTGGTTTTTCGAACCCGTCAGGGAAGCCAAAACCGGCACCTTGTGCCTTTTTTTTGGCGCGGCCGTCATTTCCCTGTTTCTATCTTACATTCTTTAATTCAAATTAGTAGTAGTGATAAGGGCCGCCTCTTTCTGTGGATAGCCTCCTTTTCCCTTTTGGAATCAAGTGTTTAGCGTTTGTTTAACCTTGTGTTGAGAGACCCTTGAAGTATCTTGCAAAATATGAACAACTTTCAGTTTTCAATGTTCTCTGTGGATAAGTCATGGTTTGTTAAAGAGTTGTCCCCATGGTTGTTAGGCCCTTTTTAGGGATTCTGAAAATGAGGTTAAAAGTATTCATTTTTAGCTTGAAAATAACGTGAGTTCTTGCGCGAAGCACTTCAAGGCTGGGGATAGACCTGAAATTTGGGGTAAACGAGAGGCCCTAAATTTGTGGATAACTAGCAGCCCCGATTACAATTAGGGGTGCAAAAAATTAACAATATCCACAAGCAGTTGATGGCTGCTTTGCGTCATCAGCCCGGTCAAATCCATTCATGAGTGAGCAATCCGTCTCCGACCTGAGTCTCAATTTGTGGCAAACCTGCGTTGACCATCTGGCCCAGGAACTACCCGGCCAGCAATTCAACACCTGGATCCGTCCGCTGGTCGTCAGCGTCGCTCCCGACCTATCCAAAGCCACCGTCCAGGTGGGTAACCGCTTCAAACTGGACTGGGTTCGTGCCCAGTACGCTGCCCGTATTTCCGCCTTGCTTGAAAAGTTGTCAGGTCACAGAATTCCGCTTGAGTTGGCGCTTGCTCCTCGGGAAACGCCTTCAAAATCAGCATCGTTAACCCGTAGTTTCGAAGGCGTTGGCATTGCCGAGCCGGTTGGGCTGGGCGTGCCTGAAGAAGTTGCAGGTGCTCCGTTCAAG
>DASUIO010000003.1:0-18723 GCA_036279755.1 Polaromonas sp.
CCGAGCTGATGCTGCGCTCCTGGGACAGCAGCCTGGTGCGTGAAATGCTCACCCGTACCCGCGCCGATGGCGGTGTGGTCAACGCCGACGATTACCGCCCCGATGGGCTGGATAAGGCCCTGGGCATGGGTAGCGATGGCCTCTACCGCCTGTCGGAAACGCAGGCTCAGGAAATTCTGCAGATGCGTCTGCAACGTCTGACCGGTCTGGAGCAGGACAAGATCGTTGCCGAATACAAGGAAGTCATGGCCGATATCGACGACCTGCTCGACATTCTGGCCAAGCCGGAGCGGGTGTCCGTCATCATTGGTGAAGAGCTGACGGCCATCAAGCTTGAATTCGGCCAAACCAAGCTGGGCGCGCGGCGCAGCCTGATTGAGCACAGCTCGTTTGATCTCAGCACGGAAGACCTGATCACGCCCACCGACATGGTGGTGACGCTATCGCACACCGGCTACATCAAGAGCCAGCCCCTCTCGGAATACCGTGCACAAAAACGCGGCGGCCGTGGCAAACAGGCTACCGCCACGAAAGAAGACGACTGGGTCGACCAGTTGTTTATCGCCAACACGCACGACTACATCCTGTGCTTTTCCAACCGGGGGCGGCTCTACTGGCTCAAGGTATGGGAAGTCCCTGCAGGCTCACGCGGCTCACGCGGCCGACCCATTGTCAACATGTTCCCGCTGCAGGAAGGCGAAAAAATCAACGTCGTCCTGGCGCTGACGGGTGACAAGCGCAGCTTCCCGGCCGATCAGTATGTTTTCATGGCCACCAGCATGGGCACGGTCAAAAAGACGCCTCTGGAAGACTTCAGCAACCCGCGCAAGGCCGGCATCATTGCCGTCGACCTGGATGAGGGCGACTACCTGATCGGCGCCGCCCTCACCGATGGCAAACACGACGTGATGCTGTTCAGTGATGGCGGCAAGGCCGTACGGTTTGACGAAAATGATGTACGCCCCATGGGTCGCAATGCACGCGGCGTACGCGGCATGATGCTTGATGAGGGCCAGGGCGTCATTGCCATGCTGGTCGCCGAGGACGAGCAGCAAAGCGTACTGACGGCCACGCAAAACGGTTACGGCAAACGCACCTCCATCACTGAATACACACGCCATGGCCGCGGTACCAAGGGCATGATCGCCATTCAGCAAAGCGAGCGCAATGGCAAAGTTGTTGCGGCGACACTGGTTCACGCTGACGATGAAATCATGCTCATCACCGACAAGGGCGTGCTGGTTCGCACGCGTGTCAGTGAGATCCGCGAGCTGGGCAGGGCCACCCAAGGGGTGACACTCATCGGTCTCGACGAAGGGTCACAATTAAGTGGTCTTCAGCGAATCGTCGAGAACGATGCGACGCTGAACGAAGACACCGAAAACGATACAGGCAAGGATGCCTCCAACCCGGAAACCAATTCATGAAAAAATTGATCGTCACGCTGGCGATGACTGGTCTTGCCAGCCTTACCTGCTCCACCGCCCTTCATGCGCAAACGTCAGATCCAAAAACAGAATGGGCGAAGAAAGTCGTCGCCCTTCAACAAGGCCCCGAGCTCGACCGACTGGTAGCTCAGCTCGCAGGCGGTACAGCTCAGGATCTGATCGCCAAGTGGGGCCCAAAACTGGAGGCGAACGTACCCAAGGCCAAGCAGCAAAAAGCCTCGGAAGATCTCAACGCCGAACTCAAGAAATATACCGACGACGCCAAGCAGCTGATTGGCAAGCAAGTCAGCAAAGTCAGTGCCGACGCGCTTGTGCCGGCATACGCAGAGCGTTTCACAGTGGAAGAGCTCAAGCAGATTGCTGCCTTTTTTGAATCCCCTGCCATCAAGAAGTACCAGACCACAGCACCTGAACTGGGGAATATTTTTGTCCAGAAGCTGGTTGACGCGACGCGTTCCGATGTGGTCGCGCGCGTCAAGCAGTTTGATGATGCAGCGCTGAAAATTGTCGGCACCGCACCTGCGGCGCCGGGGGCGGGCAAGCCGGCCAAGAAATGACCCGGCCCTTCAATTTTTCTGCGGGTCCAGCGACGTTACCCGAGGAAGTTCTGCGGCAAGCGGCCGCAGAAATGTTGGACTGGCACGGCAGCGGCATGAGCGTCATGGAGATGAGCCACCGCAGTAAAGAATTCGTCTCCATATACGAGAATGCAGAGGCCGATTTTCGTGAACTGATGGCCGTCCCAAAGCACTTCAAGATATTGTTCATGCAAGGAGGCGGACTCGCAGAAAACGCCATCGTTCCGCTAAATCTTTCGCGTGGTGCCTCGGCCGATTTCGTGGTGACGGGCAGCTGGAGCGACAAGTCGCAAAAAGAAGCGCGTAAATATTGCGACGTGCAAATTGCCGCCACCAATGAAAGCAGCGGCCACACCAGCCTTCCGCCAGTGGCCAGCTGGAAACTGCGGCGCAATGCAAGTTATGTCCATATTTGCACCAATGAAACCATTAACGGCGTGGAGTTTCAGGATCTGCCTGACCTGAAGGCACTGGGAAGTGATGCGCCGCTGGTCATCGATTTTTCATCCCACGTGGCGTCCAGGGCGGTAGATTGGTCCCGGGTTGGCCTGGCTTTTGGCGGAGCGCAGAAAAATCTCGGTCCTGCCGGCGTGACGCTGGTGGTCGTCCGGGAAGATTTGCTCGGCCATTCACTGTCCGTCTGCCCCAGCGCCTTCGACTACAAAATAGTGGCGGACAACCACTCCATGTACAACACGCCTCCCACCTATGCCATCTACATTGCCGGACTGACCTTTCAATGGCTCAAACGCCAGAAGGAAGGCGAGGGGCAAGACGAACTAAGAGGCGTGGCCGCAATGGAAAAGCGCAACCTTGCCAAGGCCCAGCTGCTTTACGACGCCATCAACCATTCCCAGCTGTATGTCAATCGCGTCAGCAGGGACTGCCGTTCGCGCATGAACGTGCCATTTTTCCTGCGTGATGAATCGCGCAACGAGGCATTCCTGGCCGGCGCGAAAACTCGCGGTCTGTTGCAGCTCAAAGGCCACAAGTCAGTCGGTGGCATGCGCGCCAGCATCTACAACGCCATGCCGCTGGCGGGTGTAGCGGCGCTGGTTGACTACATGCAAGAATTCGAAAAAAAGCACACCTGAAATGACCGCCAACCTCGCCGATTTACGCATCCAGATTGACGCCATAGACAAGGAATTACTTACCCTCCTGAATCGTCGCGCACAGGTCGCCAAGCAGGTAGGAGACGTCAAAAAGCGCGAGGGAACGCCTTTTTTTCGCCCGGATCGGGTCGCCCAGGTCATCGAGCACATACAGCAAGCCAACACCGGACCGCTCAAAAATGAGCATGTTGCAGCGGTCTGGCGTGAAATCATGTCAGCCTGCCTGGCCCTGGAATCGCCGGTGCGTGTGGCCTATCTGGGCCCTGTCGGCACCTTCAGCGAACAGGCCGCCCTGCAGTTTTTCGGAGCCAGCATTGAACATGTTCCCTGCATCAGCATTGATGAAGTGTTTCGTGCCACGGCCACTGGCAGTGCCGAATATGGCGTGGTGCCGGTTGAAAATTCCACTGAAGGCATGGTGTCTCGCTCGCTTGATCTGTTTCTGAATTCGCCGCTGCACATCATTGGCGAAGTCAGCCTGATGGTGCGGCACAACCTGCTCAGACTGTATGACTCGCTGGAAAACATCGAGGCCGTCTATGCCCACCCTCAAGCGCTGGCGCAATGCCAGGGGTGGCTGAGCACCCATCTGCCCAACGCCGAACGGCGCACGGCATCAAGCAATGCCGAAGGTGCACGCCTGGCCTCGACCAACCCAGCCTGGGCCGGTATTGCCAGCGATCGTGCGGCATCCCAATTCGCACTGCACACGGCGGCACACGCCATTCAGGATGATGCATTTAACCGGACACGTTTTGCCGTGGTGTGTTTGCCGCAAACGCTGCCCTCCCCACCCCCCTCCGGCAATGACTGCACCAGCCTTGTGGTGTCGGTGCCCAACCGTCCAGGGGCGGTGCATGACATTCTGGTTCCGCTGAAAGTCCACGGAGTTTCCATGACCCGCTTCGAGTCACGTCCGGCCCGCTCGGGCCAGTGGGAATATTACTTTTATATCGACCTGCAGGGCCACCCGTCGCAGGACCACGTGAAAGCTGCGCTGGCCGATTTGCAGCGGCTTTGCGCGTTTTACAAAGTTCTGGGAACCTACCCAGTCAGCGATTAGTGCGGGAGCCAGGACCCATGCAGCGACTACAACAATCTCTGGTGCACCGTCATGTTTGAACAATTAGGACTCATTGGGTGCGGCCTGATGGGTAGCTCTTTTGCGCTGGCGCTCAAGCGCGCCGGCCTGGTCAAACGCATCGTCGGCTACAGCAAATCTCCCTCCACCACAGAGCGCGCCCGCCAAATGGGCGTGATTGACGTGGAAGCGCCCTCCGCCCTGCTGGCGGTCTCAGGGGCCGATATCGTGTTGCTGGCAATTCCGGTGTCCGCCACCGAAGCCACCTTCAAGGCCATCCGGCATCTGGTAGGGCCCAACACGCTGATCATGGACGTGGGTTCGACCAAGCGCGATGTGGTTGATGCGGCGCGGCGCGTTCTGCGTGACAACGTCGGCTCTTTCGTGCCTTGCCATCCCATCACCGGCAAGGAAGTTTCAGGCGTCGAGCACGCCGACGCAGACCTCTACACCGGCAAGCAGGTCATCTTGACGCCAATCGAGCGCACCTTGACCGTCCAGCTGCAAAAAGCCACCGATGTCTGGAGCGCTTTGGGCTGTCATGTCATGCAAATGTCGCCGCAATCTCACGATGCGGCCTATGCGGCGGTCAGCCACTTGCCTCACCTGATCGCTTTCGCCCTGATCAACGGCATTGCGGGTCAGGAACACGGGAAAGACTACATGTCACTGGCGGGGCCAGGCTTTCGCGACTTCACCCGGATTGCCGCCAGCGACCCCACCATGTGGCGCGACATCCTGATGGCCAATCGTGAAGAACTGCTGACGCAGTCAAAAATATTTCAGCAAACCCTGCAGTCCCTCGAACACTTGATTTCCAGCGGAAGCGGCGACGAGCTGGAAGTCCTGATTGAGCAAGCCAGCGAGACGCGCGCCAACTGGCGCATTGCCTCCCACAAATCACAAAAATAAGCCCCGGCCCATGTTCGATATAGAGTTTCTGGATATTCCGCCACTGGTCAGGGCAGGCGGCACAGTTCGCCTGCCTGGCTCCAAAAGCATTTCCAACCGCGTCTTGCTGCTGGCCGCCTTGAGCCAGGGGCAAACCACGGTGCATGAGCTACTGGCCTCTGACGACACCGCCGTGATGCTGGCTGCACTCAAGCAGCTTGGCTGCACGGTGCAACAAAATGGGGATATAGCGGTGATCGGTGGCTTGGGAGGCCAGCTCGTCCAGCGCAAAGCGACGCTTTTCATGGGCAATGCTGGCACGGCCATACGGCCGCTGACCGCGGCCCTCGCCTTGCTGGGCGGGGAGTTTGAACTATCGGGCGTGCCGCGCATGCATGAGAGGCCCATCGGCGATCTGGTCGATGCGCTCAGGCAGTTGGGTTGTTCGATTGACTACCTCGGCAATGAAGGATTTCCGCCCTTGCGTCTGCAGCCGCGCCTGGGGCCTCTGAAACTTGACGAACCCATTCGCGTACGGGGCGATGTTTCCAGCCAGTTTTTGACAGCCTTGCTGATGGCGCTGCCGCTCGTGGCCAGTCGCGATATCCACATCGAGGTGGTGGGCGAGCTGATTTCACGGCCCTATATCGAAATCACGCTCAAGCTGCTCCAGCGTTTCGGCATCCAGGTTCGGCGCGAGGCTTGGCAGCGTTTCACCATCCCCGCTGGCAGCCATTACCAGTCGCCGGGTGAAATCCACGTGGAAGGTGACGCCTCATCTGCCAGCTATTTCATAGCGCTTGGTGCAATAGCAGAAAGCGCTTCAGGCAATAATGGCATAGAAATTCTGGGCGTTGGCGCCGACTCCATTCAGGGCGATATCCGCTTCGTGGAGGCCGCCCGGATGATGGGCGCGCAGATCGACAGCACGCCCAACTCGCTACGCATCTCACGCGGTCAATCAGGCCATGGTTGGCCGCTCAAGGCCATCGACCTGGACTGCAACCACATTCCCGATGCCGCAATGACGCTGGCCATGATGGCGCTTTACGCCAATGGCACCACCCAGCTCCGCAACATCGCGAGCTGGCGTGTCAAGGAAACCGACCGCATCGCCGCGATGGCCTGCGAGTTGCGAAAGCTGGGCGCCACGGTGGAAGAAGGGGCTGACTACCTCAAAATCACCCCGCCAGCTTCATTGGAAGAATGGAAAACCGCCGCCATTCACACCTACGACGACCACCGTATGGCCATGTGTTTTTCGCTGGCAGCCTTTAACCCGGCACAGCTACCCATCAGAATTCTCGACCCCAAGTGCGTCGCCAAGACCTTCCCGGACTATTTTGAAACCTTGTTCAGCGTCGCTGAAGCGGACACCGCCCACATTCCCGTGATCTGCATTGATGGCCCGACAGCCTCCGGCAAGGGAACACTGGCCGCCCTGACGGCCCAGGAGATCGGCTATCACTACCTTGATTCAGGCGCCTTGTACCGTTTGAGTGCGTTTGCCGCCGTGCGTGCTGGCGTGGCGCTTGACGACGGGGATGGCGTAGCGCGGATTGCGCGCTCATTGCCCGTCCGTTTTCAGGCGGACCGGGTCTTTCTTGGGGCTGAAGACGTGTCTGAGGCGATACGCACCGAAGCTGCCGGCATGGCCGCCTCCCAAGTGTCGGTCCACCCGCAGGTTCGCAGTGCCCTCCTGGCTCTTCAGCACAGTTTTCGGCGATTGCCCGGCCTGGTCGCCGAGGGCAGGGACATGGGAAGCGTCATTTTCCCGGACGCGCCGCTCAAAATCTACCTGACAGCCAGTGCCCGCCACCGCGCCGAACGCCGGTATAAGCAGTTGATTTCAAAGGGAAATCCAGTTACAATGAGCGCGATTCTGCAAGATTTAGAGGCTCGCGATGCTAGCGACATGTCTCGACAGACCGCCCCTTTAAAGCCTGCTGATGATGCCCGGTTGCTAGACAACTCTGATCTGTCGATTGAAAAATCGGTAGCGCAGGTGATTGCCTGGTGGCAAGGTACCCGGCCCTTCTGACCCGCAACGCGTGCTCCTCTCACGGAGTGTTTGGGTCATAAGACTCATTAACGTAACCCGCGGTCTTACGACTTGTTTGACCGCATAAACCAAACCGCCGCAAGCAGCTCTTAAAACAATAGCAATCCCGCTATTGAAATCCTGTTCTGTGGATTAGGAAAATAATGTCTGAATCTTTTGCCGACCTGTTTAACGAATCGCTGCAACGCTGTGAAATGCGTTCCGGTGAAGTCATCACCGCCGAAGTAGTGCGCATCGACCACAACCACGTGGTCGTCAATGCCGGACTCAAATCCGAGGCATACGTCCCCCTCGAAGAATTCAAAAATGACCAGGGCGAGCTCGAAGTCCAGGTAGGTGACTTTGTCTCTGTAGCCATCGACTCTGTCGAAAACGGCTACGGTGACACCATGCTGAGCCGCGACAAGGCCAAGCGCCTGGCTTCCTGGATGAGCCTGGAAAAAGCCCTGGAATCCGGCGAGTTCGTCACCGGCCAGACCAGTGGCAAGGTCAAGGGCGGCCTGACCGTTCTGGTCAATGGCATCCGCGCTTTCCTGCCCGGCTCGCTCATCGACACCCGGCCCGTCAAGGACTTGTCTCCGTACGAGAACAAGACCATGGAATTCAAGGTCATCAAGCTCGACCGCAAGCGCAACAACGTGGTGCTGAGCCGCCGCGCCGTGGTGGAAGCCAGCATGGGCGAAGAACGCGCCAAGCTGATGGAAACCCTGAAAGAAGGCAGTGCCGTCAAGGGCATCGTCAAGAACATCACCGAATACGGTGCGTTCGTTGACCTGGGCGGCATTGATGGCCTGCTGCACATCACCGACATGGCATGGCGCCGCGTGCGTCACCCAAGCGAAGTGGTGACAGCCGGTCAGGAAATCGTGGCCAAGATCCTGAAGTTCGACACCGAGAAAAACCGCGTGTCGCTGGGTCTGAAGCAGATGGGCGACGACCCATGGATGGGCGTGAACCGCCGCTACCCGCAAGGCACGCGCCTGTTCGGCAAGATCACCAACATTGCCGACTACGGCGCGTTTGTGGAACTCGAGCCCGGCATCGAAGGTCTGGTGCACGTGTCTGAAATGGACTGGACGAACAAGAACGTCGCTCCTAGCAAGCTCGTGGCCCTCGGCGACGAAGTCGAAGTCATGGTCCTTGAAATCGACGAAGACAAGCGTCGCATCAGCCTGGGCATGAAGCAGTGCAAGGCCAACCCATGGCAGGAATTTGCCGTGGAAACCAAGCGCGGCGACCGCGTCAAGGGCCCGATCAAGTCGATCACCGACTTCGGCGTGTTCGTTGGCTTGGCGGCCGGCATCGACGGCCTGGTGCACCTGTCTGACCTCTCGTGGAACGAACCCGGCGAAGCCGCTGTTCGCAACTACAAAAAGGGCCAGGAAGTCGAAGCCATCGTTCTGGCTGTTGACGTCGACCGTGAGCGCATCTCGCTGGGCATCAAGCAACTGGACTCCGACCCGTTCACCACTTTCGTGACCCTCAACGACAAGGGCGCGATTGTGAGCGGCAAGGTCAAGACGGTTGATGCCAAAGGTGCAGAAATCGATCTGGGCGAAGACATCATCGGTTATTTGCGCGCCAGCGAAATCAGCCGTGACCGCGTGGAAGATGCACGCAACGTCCTGAAAGAAGGTGACGAAGTGTCTGCAGTCGTGGTGAACGTGGATCGCAAGACCCGCAACATCCAGCTGTCGGTGAAAGCCAAGGACAATGCTGACCAGCAGGAAGCCATGGCCAATCTGAGCCAGCAATCGTCGCGCGAAAGCGCCGGTCTGACCAGCCTGGGCGCCCTGTTGCGTGCCAAGCTGGACAACAGCGAAACCAAATAGGCCTGGAAATTTGCGGGACAGACCACATGACGCGGCTACGCCGCCCATGTGCTCTGCCCCCAACTGACTAGTCTTACTTTCCAATGACCCGAAGCGATCTTGTAGAAGAACTGGCAGCCCGATTCAGCCAGCTGACGCACCGCGATGCCGAATATGCAGTCAAGACCCTTCTTGATGCCATGAGCGACGCGCTGGTACGCGGCCACCGAATCGAAATCAGGGGTTTTGGCAGTTTCTCCATCAACCGGCGTCCACCCCGCATGGGACGGAACCCCAGGTCCGGCGAAAGTGTCGCCATCCCTGAAAAGCGGGTGCCTCATTTCAAAACGGGGAAAGCATTGCGGGAAGCCGTCGATGCACGAACCCAGGAATTGCTGGCGGTCACGGATTCCAGATAAGGTCTTCAGGTGGTCTGGCTACAATCGCCAGACCACTAGAGGGATTACAAAGTGAAATACCTGATGTGGCTGCTCAAGGCAGCCATTTTTTTTACCCTGTTTGCTTTTGCACTGAATAACCAGCAAATGGTTGCAGTGCATTTCTTTTTTGGCACCTTGTGGCAAGCGCCTCTGGTGCTGGTTGTTCTGACTGCCTTCGCCTGCGGACTGGCGCTGGGTGTTCTTGTCATGATCCCGCGCTGGTGGAAAACGCGCAAAGCGGCGCAACGCCACCCTGCTGGCACTTCCACTTTCGACGCCTCTACAAATGTGATTGACAACCCAACCATGCCTCACCATGGAATTTGATTTCACCTGGGTTTTGCTCGGGTTTCCGCTCGCCTTTACGCTGGGCTGGCTGGCTTCCCGGTTGGACCTGAGACAACTGCGTATTGAGAACCGGCAAGCGCCCAAAGCCTATTTCAAGGGCCTGAATTTCCTGCTGAACGAGCAGCAGGACCAGGCCATTGACGCCTTCATTGAAGCCGTACAGAACGACCCCGACACCTCAGAGTTGCACTTTGCATTGGGCAACCTGTTTCGCCGCCGCGGCGAGTATGAGCGTGCCGTGCGGGTGCATGAGCATCTGATGTCGCGCGGCGACCTGACCCAACCCGAACGCGAGCGTGCGCAGCATGCGCTGGCGCTTGATTTTCTGAAGGCCGGCTTGCTGGACCGCGCCGAGACGGCCCTGCGCAAACTCGAGGGCACACCGTTTGAAGAAGAAGCCCGGCTCGCGTTACTGTCCATTTATGAGCGTTCCCGCGACTGGTCCAATGCCACGGAAATTGCAGCCAGGTTGGGCCACTCCAGCCAAGGCAGCTTCAGCACCCGGCAGGCGCATTACCTGTGCGAGCAAGCCAGCGCCTCGGTTGCCGCAGGGGATACCGCCGAGGCACTGAAAACCCTGATTGACGCCGCCGCCATGGCACCTGCTTCAGCCAGACCGCTGATTGATCTGGCCAAGCTGCAAAATCAGTTGGGCCTGGGCCAGGATGCTTTTCAAACCCTGCTGAAGCTGGAGAAAACCACACCGCTGGGCTTGCCGCTGGCCGCGAGTTTGCTGGCGAACATTGCTCAAACCAGTGCTCAGCAGCCGGCCGCTCTGGCGCTTTTGAAAGCCAGCTATGCGCAAATACCCTCCATTGATGTAATCGAAGCGATCGTCAAGCTTGAAACAGACCCAGTATCGGCCCGCCAGTGGTATGTACAGCACATGGAACGCCAAACCTCCCTCGTGGCTGCCAGTAAATGGATTGCCGGAGAAAAGCTCGAAAACGAGCACCACCACGCCTTGGTTCAGCGCGCCCTCGACCAGGCCACCAAGCCACTGATGCGCTACCGCTGCGCAGCCTGCGGCTTTGAAGCAACCCAGCATTTTTGGCACTGCCCAGGCTGCCAGGCCTGGGACAGCTACCCGACACGCCGCATTGAAGAGCTGTAACCCTAGAAATGAGTATGCAACTGACGCCAGAAAAAATCTCTTCCGCCCGCGTTCTGGTAGTGGGCGACGCCATGCTGGACCGCTACTGGTACGGCGCGGTAGATCGCATATCGCCCGAGGCGCCAGTTCCCGTCGTTCGCGTCACGCGCACTGAAGAGCGTATTGGCGGGGCGGCCAACGTGGCCTGCAACATCGTGACGCTCGGTGCCCAGGCTTCATTGCTGAGCGTGGTGGGTGACGATGAAGCCAGCCACATCCTGGAGGCCCTGGTCGCCCAAACCGGCATCACGCCTTACTTCGGCCGTGACGCGCAGCTCAAAACCACTGTCAAGCTGCGGGTCATTGGTCGCCAGCAGCAGCTGCTGCGCCTTGATTTTGAAAACACTCCCGAAAACGAAGTGCTGGCGTCTCAGTCCGCCACTTTCGAAAAACTGTACTTGCAGCACGACGCCGTGCTGTTCTCCGATTACGGCAAAGGTGGCCTGGCGCACATCGTGCTGATGATTGCCCTGGCACGCGCTGCGGGAAAGGTGGTACTGGTCGATCCAAAAGGCTCGGACTACGCACGCTACAAAAATGCCAGCGTCATCACCCCAAACCGCGCCGAACTGGAGCATGTGATTGGCCGCTGGAACGATGAGGCTGATCTGTTGAGCAAAGCCCAAAATCTTCGCACCTCGCTGGAGCTGGAGGCCCTGCTGCTGACCCGCAGCGAGGAAGGCATGACGCTGTTTGACGCACAGGGCGAACTGCACGTGCCCGCAGTAACCCGCGAGGTGTTCGACGTTACCGGCGCCGGCGACACCGTCATTGCCACGCTGGCGGCCATGACCGCCAGCGGTATGAGCCTGCGTGACGCGGTGCCCATCGCCAACCGGGCCGCCGGGATCGTGGTCGGCAAGTTCGGTACCGCGACCGTCAATTACAGCGAGCTGTTCGCAGAGCACTGAAACCCGAGGAATCTCCCCATGAAAATCGTAGTCACCGGCGCCGCCGGCTTCATAGGCAGCAATATTATCAAAGGGCTCAACGCCCGCGGCATTGACGACATCGTTGCCGTCGATGACCTGACCGACGGCGACAAATTCCGCAACCTGGCGGACCTGCAAATTGCCGACTACGTCGACGCCGATGACTTTTACGACCTGTTTGCCGAGGGCGCTTTTGGCCAAGTCGAGACGGTGTTCCATGAGGGCGCCTGCAGCGACACCATGGAGCCCGATGGCAAGTACATGATGGACAACAACTACACGCTGTCGTGTGAGTTGTTCCATGCCTGCCAGGACCAGGGGACACGCCTGCTGTATGCCTCATCGGCTGCAACCTACGGTGGCTCCGACACCTTCAGCGAGTCACCCGAGTTCGAGAAGCCGCTCAATGTCTATGGCTACTCCAAGCTGCTCTTTGACCAGCGCATGCGGCGCGAACTCGGCGCCAAATTTGAAAATGCACAGACCCAGGTAGCCGGCTTCAGGTACTTCAACGTTTATGGCCCGCGCGAGCAGCACAAGGGCCGCATGGCCAGCGTGGCTTTTCACCAGTTCAACCAGTTTCAGGCCGAGGGCAAGGTCAAGCTGTTTGGCGAATACGGCGGCTACGGCGCGGGCGGCCAGATGCGCGACTTTGTTTTCATCGACGATGTGGTGGCCGTGAACCTCTGGTTCTTTGACCACCCTGAAAAGTCCGGTATTTTCAACCTCGGCACTGGCCGGGCGCAACCCTTCAATGACGTGGCCATGGCCGTCATCAACACCTTGCGCAAAGGCAAAAATGCCGCGCCTTTGAGCCTTGAAGAAGCGGTGCATGGCGGCATGATCGACTACATCACCTTTCCTGCAGGGCTGATTGGCAAGTACCAGAGCTACACGCAGGCCGACCTCAGCGCCTTGCGCGCAGCGGGCTGCCAGCATGCCTTCGCCGACGTGCAGACCGGCGTGACCGCTTACATGGAATGGTTGAGCGGCACCAAGAGCTAGGGTTTCCCCGCCAAAAAAACTGGGGCGAAAGGTCAACCCCGCGTGAAACCCGGCCGTTGTTAAGAAACATATCCTCTTTCTCAAGGATATGTCATCCGCCTAATTCAATCTCACTATTGAGGAGTTTTCTCATGTTCAAGAAATTACTGGCCTTCTTTGCCGCCATGTCCCTCGTTGCGGCATTTGCTGCAGTTGATGTCAACAAAGCTACCGAAGCCGAACTCGATGGCATCAAGGGCATCGGTCCTGTCACCACCAAGCTGATCATTACCGAGCGTAAAAAGGGCGAATTCAAGAATTGGGACGACTTCGTTACACGCGTTAAAGGTGTGGGAGATAAAAGCGCCGCCAAGTTTTCTGCTGAAGGCCTGACGGTCGGTGGCGCGAGCTACCAAGGCCCGGCCGCTCCAGCAGCCAAGGCCAAAGCCGACACCAAGAAAACCGACAAGCCACTCACCGAAAAAGCCAAAGATGCCGCCGTGGCCACCAAGGATGCAGTCAAGGGCGCCGCTATCAGCACCAAAGACGCTGTGAAAGAAGCCGCAAAAGACGTCAAGACGGCCGTCACACCCAAAGCCGATACAAAAACCGAAGCCAAGGTGAAGACTGATGCCGCCAAACCTGCGGCCAGCGCTGCAAAGAAATAATTCCGCTCTTCACAAAAAAACCCGCCACGCCGCGGGTTTTTTTATGCTCCTTTTTCCATCCAGAACAGAGCCGCACGAGCCGTAAAATGACGACTCAAAGGCCCACTTACTCACCCAGGTAAGCGGCCCGAACCCGCGGGTCCTTGAGCAGCTCTTTGGCGTCGCCATTCATGGTGACGTTACCCGATTCCATGACATAGCCCCGGTCTGCAATGCCGAGCGCACGGCTGGCATTTTGTTCCACCAGCAAAATGGTCACGCCGCGCTCTGAGACGTCGCGAACCACCTCAAAAATCTTGTCCACCATGATGGGCGACAACCCCATGGACGGTTCATCGAGCAGCAGCACCTTGGGGCGGCTCATCAGCCCGCGGCCCATGGCCAGCATCTGCTGCTCACCACCCGACAGGGTGCCGGCCAACTGCTCTTTACGTTCGCGCAGGCGCGGAAACAGCGCAAACATTTTCTCGATGTCGGCGGCAATTTCGGACTTGTCATTGCGGATGTAGGCGCCCATCTGCAGATTCTCGATGATGGTCATGCGGGTGAAGACACCGCGGCCTTCGGGTACCATGGCCAGACCTTCCTTCACCAGGTCCCATGCACCGCGGCCCCTGATGCTTTTTCCCATGTATTCGATGTCACCGTCCATCATCGGCAGGGTGCCGGTGATGGCTTTCATGGTGGTGGTTTTTCCGGCACCGTTGGAGCCGATCAAGGTCACCAGTTCGCCCTCGCTGACTTCAAAGTCAACGCCCTTGACCGCCTGAATGCCACCGTAGGCCACTTTGAGGCCCGTCACTTTAAGAAGCGTGTTTGCCATGTTCTTGATTTCCTTCAATGACCTGTACCCAGATAGGCAGTGATCACTTTTTCGTTTTTCTGCACATCGGCGGGCGCGCCTTCAGCAATCTGCTTGCCGTAGTCGAGGACGGTCACCCGGTCACACAAGCCCATGACCAGTTTCACGTCGTGCTCAATTAGCAAGATGGTGCGGTTGTCCTTGCGAATCTGGTCGATCAGCTCGCGCAGCTGCACTTTTTCAGTGGCGTTCATGCCTGCTGCCGGTTCATCCAGCGCAATCAGCTGCGGATCGGTGGCAAGCGCCCGGGCAATCTCCAGACGTCGTTGATCGCCGTAGCTCAGCGTACGCGCCTTGAAGTTGGCATACCTGCCGATGCCCACGTAATCGAGCAGCTCCCGGGAACGTTCGGCAATGGCGGCTTCTTCCTTTTTGAAGCCCGAGGTCCGAAAAACCGCGCCTATCAGTCCGGAATGGGTACGAATGTGCCGGCCGACCATCACGTTCTCGAGCGCCGTCATATCGGCAAACAGGCGAATGTTCTGAAAGGTGCGGGCAATGCCAGCCTTGGCCACTTCATGCACCGCCGTCGGCTTGTAGGGCTTGCCAGCCAGCTCGAACGTGCCACTGTCCGGCGTATAAAGGCCGGTAAGCACATTGAAGAAGGTGGTTTTTCCAGCTCCGTTGGGGCCGATCAGGCCATAGACCTGGCCGCGCTGAATATGGATACCCACATCGCTGAGGGCCTGCAAACCGCCAAAGCGTTTGGAAACACCGGCGACTTTAAGAATGGTTTCACTCACGTCCATTCTCCTTAGCTTTTAATCGGTTCAACCAGCACCTTGCTGTGCTCCGGCGAGGGCCAGAGACCGCGCGGGCGCATCAGCATGATGACGATCATGGCCAGCGCAATCAGCAGTTGGCGCAAGATGGCAGAGTCCAGCCGACCATCGGTCATGGCCTGCAGCGGCCCGGCCAGATAGCGCAGCACTTCCGGCAGCGCTGCCAGCAGCAGCGCGCCCAGAATGACGCCGGGCAGGTGACCGATGCCACCCAGCACCACCATGGCAACAATCATGATCGACTCCATCAGGCTGAACGACTCGGGGGAGACAAAACCCTGAAAGGCAGCAAACATCGAGCCCGACACACCGCCAAACGTGGCGCCCATGCCGAAGGCCAACAGCTTTAAATTGCGGGTGTTGATGCCCATGGCCTTGGCAGCAATTTCATCTTCGCGAATCGCCATCCAGGCGCGGCCAATACGCGAATTGGCCAGCCGGTGGCAAATAATGACCGCGACGATCACCAGCACCAGGAACAGGTAGTAGTACATCGACACCGAGGCGACCTCGAAGCCGAAGAATTCATGCGACTTGCCCAGATCGAAGCCGAAAAACTTCATCGAATCGATCTGGTTGATTCCTTTGGGTCCGTTGGTCAAGTTGATGGGCCGGTCCAGGTTGTTCAGGAACACCCGGATGATTTCACCAAAGCCGAGCGTCACGATGGCCAGGTAGTCGCCGCGCAACTTGAGCGTCGGTGCGCCCAGTAGCACGCCAAACAACCCCGCCAGGGCGGCTGCGGCCGGAATGATGGCCCAGATCGGCAGATGCAGGCCCTCGGGAAAAGCCGCGGCAATGGCCGGAAAGGCCTCCGCCAAGTGGGGCGAGCCGAGCAGCGCAAACAGATAGGCGCCCACCGCAAAAAATGCCACGTAGCCCAAATCCAGCAGGCCAGCGTAGCCCACCACAATGTTGAGCCCGAGCGCCAGCAGCACATACAGCAGCGCCATATCCACGATGCGTACCCAGGCGTTACCGCCCTGCTGCAACAGCAGGGGCAATACCAGCAGCGCGGCTGCAGCAATTAAAAAAGTGACCAGCTTATTGGATTTCATTGGAATTTTTCCTTGTGGTTCGGCTTGAATTCGGGCGACGTGGGAGTCAAGCCCGGTCCGCCACACGCTCACCCAGCAAGCCAGAAGGCCGGAGCGTGAGCACAAAAATCAGCACGATAAAGGCAAAGATATCGGAGTACTGGCTGCCCAGCACACCACCGGTCAGCGGGCCGATGTAGCCTGCGCCTATGGATTCAATCAGCCCCAGCAAAATGCCGCCCAGCACGGCACCGCCCAGGTTGCCGATACCGCCAAACACGGCGGCAGTAAAGGCCTTGAGACCCGGCAAAAACCCCATGGTGTGCTGAACCGTGCCGTAGTTGGATGCGTACATCACACCGGCCAGTGCGGCCAGAACGGCACCGATGATGAAGGTCGCGGAAATGACGGTATCCGGCCGCACCCCCATCAGCGCTGCCACGCGCGGGTTCTCGGCGGTAGCGCGCATGGCACGCCCCAATTTGGTGTAGTGCACCAGCCACATCAGCACCGACAGCGAAACCGCTGTAGCGCCCAGGATGAAAAGCTGCGTCACGGTAATCACCGCGCCGCCGAACTCGAAGGGCTCGGCGGGCAGCAGCGTGGGATAGGGCTTGTAATTGGGCTTCCAGATGATCATGGCAAGCGTCTGCAGCAGTAGCGACATGCCAATGGCGGTGATCAGCGGCGCCAGTCGGGGTGAATTGCGCAACGGCCGGTAAGCGATTTTTTCAATAGCGAAATTGAGCGCACCGCACACCACGAAGGCTATTAACAGTGAAATCAGCAAAATCAGCCACCCCGGCGTGCCGGGCATGGCTTGCTGCATCCAGCCGATGATGGTCCAGCTGGTCAGCGCGCCCACCATCAGCACCTCGCCATGGGCAAAGTTGATCAGGCTGATGATGCCGTACACCATGGTGTAGCCCAGGGCGATCAGTGCATACATGCTGCCCAGCACCAGACCATTGATGATCTGCTGAAGCAATACTTCCATAACTCACTCTCCGATTTGGTTGAAACCGTCCACTCCGCTTGCGCCGCCAAAGACCGGGATCACCGAGACTACAGCGTCATTGCGCGAGTTAACAAAAAGCCCGCCTGTCAAAGCCAGATAACTGGTGAACGGCGAGCTAATCTGCGAATTGTAGCCATGCGTCTCTAGCGAGAATCGAGCCAACTCGATGCTTCTTGCGGGGTTTACCCTTGAAAAACTTTATTTTTTTGACTGAGTCTGACTTTATCAGCCGCTTTTGTTTTTTATTAGTTTTTCTGATTGTTCTTTAATTTCAACTCATTCAACTTATCGGAAATCCTGATCTCCAGGCCCCGGTTGACAGGTCGGTAAAACTCGGGCGCAACCATGCCTTCCGGAAAATAATTTTCCCCGGCGGCAAATCCGTCTTCCTCGTCGTGGGCGTAGCGATAGCCCTTGCCATAATCCAGCTCCTTCATGAGCCGAGTGGGGGCATTGCGTAAATGCAGGGGAACCGGCCTGGTGCCGTCTTTCTTGATGAAAGCCTTGGCTTCATTGAACGCCTTGTACACCGCGTTGGACTTGGGTGCCACCGCCAGATAAACGACGCATTGAGCGAGCGCCAGCTCACCTTCCGGCGAACCCAGCCGTTCATAGACCTCGGCGGCATCAAGCGCCAACCGCAGCGCGCGCGGATCAGCCAGTCCGATGTCTTCGCTGGCCATGCGGATGAGCCGCCGGGCCATGTAGCGGGGCTCGGCACCGCCATCGAGCATGCGCATGAACCAGTAAAGCGCCGCATCGGGGTCGGAACCGCGCACCGATTTGTGCAGCGCCGAAATGGTGTCGTAAAACTGCTCGCCGCCCTTGTCGTAGCGGCGCAGCTGCTGCCCCAGCACCTTGAGCAGCCAGGCATCGGTCACGCCGGTGATCTTCTCGCCTTTAGCCGCCACACCAAGCGATTCCAGCGTATTGAGCAGCCGCCGGGCGTCGCCGTCGGCGTAGGCAACCAGCCGGTCGATCGCCTCGATTGTTATTGTTTCGATCGCCGGTAACGCACGTTCTACAAGGACCTTGCCTATTATTTTCTTAAGGTCAGCTTCTGAAAGCGGTTGCAGCACATACACCACGGCGCGCGACAGCAACGCCGAATTGACCTCGAACGAGGGGTTTTCAGTGGTGGCGCCAATAAAGGTAAACAGGCCGCTTTCCACATGCGGCAAGAAAGCATCCTGCTGGCTCTTGTTGAAGCGATGCACCTCATCAACAAATACGATGGTGCGCTTACCACTCCCGTCGCCCTGCCCTTGCCAGACGCTCGCCTGCTCGACCGCTTCGCGGATGTCCTTGACGCCACCGAGCACGGCTGAAATGGTGATGAAGTGCGCGTCAAAACTGCTGGCCATCAGGCGGGCGATGGTGGTTTTCCCCACCCCCGGCGGGCCCCACAGAATGCAGCTGTGCGGCTGGCCCGATTCAAACGCGATGCGCAGCGGCATGCCGTCTCCCAGCAAATGCTGCTGGCCGATGACTTCACCCAGGCTTTTCGGGCGCA
>DASUIO010000004.1:0-4313 GCA_036279755.1 Polaromonas sp.
CGTGCGGTTTCCAGCGGCCCGTGCGGGCGTGATCCATGCCACTTTACCGGCCACCGGGTAGCGCTGGGTGTCCTCGGGGAGCGTCAGCAAGACATAGACATCATCGCCCAGCTTGTACTCGCGCGCGGTGGGAATAAAAACACCACCGTCCTGAAACAGGGGAATGTAGGCCACATAAAGTGCCGCTTTTTCCTTGATGTTCAGCTGAACAACGCTGGGCCGGGCGCTGGCCGCGGGTGAACTGACTGGATGCGTTGAACTCATGGTGCTAGTTTATCGCTTTGGCTGCGCCTGCACAGTGTCAAAGCGCAGGAAGCGCAGCACTCATTTTGCGTTGAGCGCGTTATAGGCACGGCTGACCAGCGATTCCAGCATCAGCCCGGGGTTGTAGGGGTGTTCCACGGTACGGGCGATGCTGCTTAACTCCTTAGCCCAGCTGGCAAGCGCATAAAGACCAGGGCCGGGAACGTGGGCGTGTAAGGCACTCCCCGGCGCGCCTACAGCCGCAGGCACGGTAAATGGCAGGTCCTGGGCGCCAAAAAACCGTGGAGCAGCCCCCACCTTGACCGCCAGGACATCATGGCAAAGCTTTTGCAAGGCATCAACGGCCTGCGCGGGCGCCCAGTCAGCCAGTGCACTGACGTCGCCCCTGGCCATGGCTTTGGGAAAGGCCTGCCAACGCTGGGCTGCATCGCCGGGTGATCCGTTTTGCACCCAGGCCAGGGCATCGGCAGGACGTCCGCCGGCCGCCATCAACAGCGTGTGCAGATCGGCGGCGCCCGGCGGCCGGGCCGGCTTTTTAGCACTACTTTCGGCTCCGCCCGCAGGACTTGCTTCTTTGCCGAGCCAGGCCAATGCGGGCTCAAATTCGGGCCACAGCATGGTGTGGCCCAGGCACCGGCTGCGAATGGTCGGCAGCAACTGGTGCGCCGCCTCGGTCGCCAGAATGAATTTGACCGCACCGGGCGGCTCTTCCAGCGTTTTGAGCAGCGTGTTGGCCGTGATGTTGTTCATGCGCTCGGCCGGAAACACCAGCACGACCTTGGTGCTGCCGCGCGAGCGCGTGAACTGGGTAAACGACACGGCTTCGCGCGCCGCATCCACCTTTATTTCCTTGCTGGGCTTGCGTTTTTTGGCATCCAGATCGTCCTGTGTTTTTTCGTCCAGCGGCCAGCCGAGCGTCAGCGACAGGATTTCGGGCATCAGCATGCAGAGGTCGGCGTGGGTATGAACGTCCACAGCGTGGCAGCTGCCGCAGTGTCCGCAAGCACCCTGCGCAGTCGGCTGCTCGCACAGCCAGGCTTTGGCCAGCGCCAGCGCCAGATCAAACTGGCCCAGCCCCGACGGTCCGCCAAGCAGCCAGGCATGACCGCGCTGCGCCAGCAGGCTTTCCAGTTGGGTTTGCAGCCAGGGCGCGAGGCGCCGGGACTGGTTTAAGGATGCACTTGCGTCGTTCATGACAGGGCAGCCGCTTCCAGCCATCCCTTTTCGACAAACACCTGCCATACGGCCTGCCACACTGCTTCACGGGTTTGTGAAGCGTCAATCCGGGCGAAGCGTTCGGGATGGCCCAGCTGGCGATCAGCATAACCTTGAGCGACACGGCGGAAAAACTCCACCGGTTGTGACTCGAACCTATCGGGTACGCGTGTACCCGCCAGACGCAAGGCGGCTTCTTCAGGCGGCAGGTCAAACCAGACTGTCAGGTGTGGCTCCACGACGGTTTCGACCCCGGGCTTCATGGGATGATTGCCAGCCGGATCGCCCAACAGGCCTTCATCGGACTGCACCCAGCGCTCCAGCGTAGCCAGCACATTCAAATCAAAACCGCGCCCGGCGCCCTGGTAGGCAAAGGTCGCGTCGGTGAAGCGATCACACAGCACCACATCACCGCGCAGCAAGGCGGGCGCGATCACGCGCAGCAGGTGGTCGCGCCGGGCGGCAAAAATCAGCAAGGCCTCGGTCAGTGGGTCCATGGGGTCGCCCAGCACCATGGCACGCAGTTTTTCGGCCAGCGGCGTGCCGCCGGGTTCGCGTGTCAGGGTCACGGCCCTGCCCTCAGACCGGAAGGCGTGGGCCAGGCCGGCAATGTGCGTCGATTTTCCCGCGCCGTCTATGCCTTCAAAGCTGATGAAAAGGCCGGCCCCCCGGGAGGGCAGTGCAAGAGGCGAAGCGAAAAGCGTGGGGGCCAGTTCCGCCGAGAGGCCGCCCTTAGGCGGAACAGCCCCCTCGGGGGGCAGCGTATTACACGCAGTGAAAAGCGTGGGGGCCATGTTTATCGGCCCCGTAGGTATTGGTTGACGGCACGGTTGTGCTCATCCAGGCTGGTGCTGAACTGGCTGCTGCCATCTCCGCGCGAGACGAAATAAAGCGCCTGGGTGGGCGCGGGCTGCACTGCCGCCAGCAGAGCAGCTTTGCCGGGCATGGCGATCGGGGTGGGCGGCAGACCGGCGCGGGTGTAGGTGTTGTACGGCGTGTCGGCCAGCAGATCGCGCTTGCGCAGATTACCGTCAAATTTGTCACCGAGGCCATAAATCACGCTCGGATCGGTCTGCAGCAGCATGCCCAGGCGCAGCCGGTTGGTAAAGACGCCGCCAATTTGCTGCCGGTCGGAGGGCTTGCCGGTCTCTTTTTCGATAATGCTGGCCAAAATCAAGGCCTGCTCTGGCGTTTTCAGGGGTGTGTCCGGGCTGCGCTGCGCCCAAGCGGCGTCTAGCCGCTTGTCCATGGCACGGGCGGCGCGCTTGAGTACGGCCAGGTCGCTGGAGCCCTTGGAATAGGTATAGGTGTCGGGGAAAAACCGGCCCTCTGGATGCACGTTCGGCTTGCCCAGTTTTTCCATGATGATTTCAGGGCTTAGCCCAAGCGTATCGGGCGCAATCTGATCTGCTTTTTGTAGCGCTGCCCGCACCTGCATGAAGGTCCAGCCTTCGACCAGCGTGACGCTTTTAAGGGTCTCCTCACCGCGCACCAGCATGCTCAACAGTTTGCGCGGCGTGGTTCCGGGCACCAGCTCATAGCTGCCGGCCTTGATCAGACGCGACTGCCCGGAAAAGCGGAACCAGGCCTGCAGCAGCAGCACGGGCACATCGGCACCACTGGCCACCACCGCGTCAGCCACGCCGCTGGCGGATGTGCCGGGCTCAATTTCAAGGTCCACCACCTGGCTGCCCGGCGACAAACGCAGGGGAATCGGTTCGTGCAGCCACCACAAAGCCGCACCAAACAGCAACAGGGCGCCGACAAAAACCAGCATCAGAAAACTTGTAAAGACACGACGCACAACCGAGCTACCTTTTCATACCAGAACGCAAAAGCACAGGGCTATGATAATTCAGCCTATCTCCACCACCCGAGCGAACCGCCCCATGACCCTGCCCCGCACTGCCCTGGATATTTCCGGCACCACCGAACTGACACACCTGGGCGTGATTCGCGTGGCGGGCGAGGAGGCCGTGAAGTTTTTACAGGGCCAGCTGACGCAGGACGTCGCCTTGCTGGGCCTGCCTGAGGCCCGCCTGGCCGCTTTTTGCAATGCCAAAGGCCGAATGCAGGCCAGCTTTGTACTGTTCAAGCGCAGCCACGAAGAAGTCTTGCTGGTGTGCAGTCGCGACATTCTGGCCGCCACACTCAAGCGCCTGTCGATGTTTGTAATGCGCGCCAAGGCCAAACTGAGTGACGCCAGCGGTGATTTTTCGCTCTACGGCCTGGCCGGAAATGCTATTGAATCAATAGCTGGTAGCACTCATCCTGCATGGGCCAAGGTCGATATTGGCGATGTCAATGTGGTGTTTTTGTACCCCGGCGCCGGTCAGCCCCGCGCGCTCTGGTGCGCCCCTGCCGGCACGCCGGCACCCGAAGGTCCGCACATCGACCTGGCCCTGTGGCACTGGCTGGAGGTGCAGTCTGGCATTGCCATGATTACCCAGCCAATTTTTGAGGCTTTCGTACCGCAAATGCTCAATTACGAATCCGTCGGGGGTGTGAACTTCAAGAAAGGCTGCTACCCCGGCCAGGAAATCGTTGCGCGCAGCCAGTTTCGCGGCACGCTGAAACGGCGGGCCTATTTGGTGCATACCGAGGGAGCGCCGACGGTCGGGCAAGAGGTGTTTCACGCGCATGACGCGGATCAGCCCTGCGGATTGGTTGCGGCTGCAGCGGCCAGGCCCTTGGCCGGTTCTGGCGGGTTTGATGCCATCGTGTCGATGCAGACTTCGGCAGCGGCCGATGGGCGCCTCACCTTGGGAAGTGCCACGGGCGCTGCCTTGACACTGCTGCCGCTACCCTACGCCCTGATCGAAGATATCTGATAA
>DASUIO010000005.1:0-3514 GCA_036279755.1 Polaromonas sp.
CCCGGGGAACAGACATTTCGCTCACCTCAGACGCCCACCAAGCGCGGCAGCCACATGGAGATCTCCGGCACGTAAGTGACCAGCATCAACACCAGCAGCAAGATGACGAAGAACGGACCCATGGCGTGCACCACTTGTTCAATGCGCAACTTGGCCACCGCACTGCCGACAAACAGCACCGCGCCGACGGGCGGCGTGATGAGACCAATGCCCAGATTCACCATCATGATCATGCCGAAATGCACGGGATCAATGCCGATGGCTTTGGCCACTGGCAACAGCACGGGCGTGAGAATCAGGATCAGCGGCGCCATGTCCATGAGCGTGCCCAGCACCAGCAGCATGATGTTGATTAACGCCAGGATGACGTAGCGGTTGTCGCTGAGGGAAGTCAGCAATGCCGTGATCTTCAGCGGTATCTGCATCAGCGTCATGATGTAGCCAAAGCTCGCTGCAAAGCCGATCAGGATCATGACGATGGACACTGTCTTGACCGTGCGGTGCATCAGCTTGGGCAGGTCATTCCACTTGTAGTCGCGGTAGACGAACATGGTCACGAAAAAGGCCCAGACCACGGCAATCGACGCCGACTCGGTAGCGGTGAACATACCCGTCATGATGCCGCCCAGGATGATGAACATCGTCATCAGGCCCCACAGCGCATCGCCGCAAATGCGCAGCGCTTCAGACAAAGGAATGGTCCGGCCCTTCGGGTAGTTGCGCTTGCGGGCCACGTAGAGGCAGTAGATCGACAGACTCAGGCCCAGCAACAGACCCGGCAGCACGCCAGCCATGAACAGCGCCGCGACCGAGACCGTACCGCCCGCAGCCATCGAATAGATGACGGCGTTGTGGCTGGGCGGAATCAGGATCGCCTGAACCGACCCGCTGACGGTGACGGCGGTTGAAAAATCTCGCGGGTAGCCATTTTTTTCCATCTCGGGAATGAGCACCGAACCGATGGAAGCGGTGTCGGCCACAGAGGAGCCGGAAATCGCGCCAAAGAAGGTCGAGGCCAGGATGTTGACCAGCGACAACCCGCCCCGCACAAAGCCGATCAGCACACCGGCAAAGGCCACCAGTCGCCGCGCCATGCCACCTTCGGCCATGATGGCGCCGGCCAGCACAAAGCAGGGAATCGCCAACAGCGAAAACTTGTTCACGCCGCTGGCAATCTGGATCATCACCGCGTCCAGCGGCAGATCGATCCAGAGCGCACCCGTGAGCGCCGCCAGGCCCAGCGCATAGGCCACCGGCATGCCGATGAGCATGAGCACGGCAAAACTTCCAATGAGTACAAGCGCGTCCATGATCAGACCTCTGAAACAGTTACTTTGACACCGTGGTCGAAGCTGACCACCGCGCGGTGGCTCTGCGAGCCGAGAAATGTTTTTTCAAGAACGAATACCAACGTCAGCAAACCGCCCACGGGCAGTGGCAAATAGGTCAGGCCCACCGGCAGCCAGGGCAAATCGGCAAGCGACTGGCCCATGGTCTCGAGCACCAGCTTCATGCCCCAGACCATGACGAACAGGCAAACGATGGCCATCAGCACATCCACCAATAACTCACAGCCCCGGCGCAAGCCGCCCGGCAGACGGTCGGTGAGCATGCCAACGGCAATGTGCGCGCCCGCCCGGTAGCTGGCGGCGGCGCCAAAAAAGGTAAAGGTCACCATCAGCAGGACGGCTACCGGCTCGGGCCAGTGCGATCCGGTGCCCAGGACATAACGGGCGAAAACACCCCAAGGGATGATCAGGCTCATTAACAAGATAGACAGGCCCGCGACCCTGATACAGGCCAGGTAAAGGCCATCGAGCGGGCGCAGAAGCTTGTGTTCAGTCATATTTATTCTTGCGGTTAGTCACGCATTGGGCCGCAACAGGGCCAGGAGTTTCCAGAAGATTAGGACCGTCATGCGAGCAACAAAGCACGGGGTCCGGCCACACGCGTGACCGGACCCGCGTCAGCTTTAAAGCTTTACTTCACCGCTTCGATGCGCTTGATCAGCTCGGCATACTGGGCGCCGTGCTTGGCGCGCACAGGTGCGGTAGCGTCATAGAACGGCTTTTTGTCCACGGAGACAAATTGCATGCCAGCGGCCTTGAGCTTGGTGGTGTAATCGGCGACGCTCTTGTCCCACAGGGCGCGTTGCTCAAATTGGGCTTCACGCGAGAACTTCATCGTCAGCGCCTGTTCGTCCTTGCTCATCTTGTCCCAGGTGATCTTGGACATGACAAAAATTTCGGGAATGATCAGGTGCGTGGTCTGGGTGTAATATTTAACGCCCGTGGCGTAGTGATTGGCCGTGAACAGGGTCGGCGGATTGTTCTCGGCACCGTCAACCACGCCCGTCTGCAGCGCGCTGAACGTGTCGTTATGCCCCATGGTGATGCCATTGCCGCCCATGGCGTTCATGGTTTCCACAAACAGTGGGTTGCCCATGACGCGGATCTTCAGACCCTTGAGGTCAGCGGGCGACTTGATTTCCTTTTTGGTGTAGAGGCTGCGCGAGCCGGCGTCCATCCAGCCGAGCGCCACAAGCCGGGCCGGACTTGCCGTGATTTTGTCCAGCAGTTCCTTGCCGATGGGGCCGTCGATGACAGCGCGCATGTGCGCTTCGTCGCGAAACACGAAGGGCAAGTTGAACACGTTCACGTCGGGCACGACGGGGCCGAGTACACCGAGCGAGATACGCGCAATCTGGATCGCACCGACCTGGGTTTGCTCGACTATTTCCTTCTCGCTGCCGAGCACGCCGCCCGGGAACATCTGCAGCTTGAACTTGCCATTGGTGGCCGCTTCAAGCTTTTTGCCCAGATTCTCGATAGCCACCACATTGGGATAGCCCGCAGGGTGAACGTCAGCCGCTTTCAGCATGGTTTGCGCAGCTGCGGTGAGCGGAACAGAAAATGCAACGACCGCAATTGCAGCAGCAGCACCAGCGACAAAATTTCTGCGAAAGGTCATGGTTGTCTCCTTGATTGACCAGGTTAAAAACGACTGACAGGAACAGGTGAAAACAGCGGCTCGGGCAGGCCACGCACGCCGGGGTGCAGCGCAAACAGGCCACCAGCCAGCGGCTGGTCAGACAAATCGACGCCCTCTGGGCGGATCGATGTCACAAACAGGGTATCCAGCCCGGCGCCGCCGAAGGCGCACATGGCGGGTTTCTTCACGGGAACGGCAAGTGATCGGTCAAGCGTCCCGGTTGGCGTGAAGCGGTGAACCAGGCCTGCGTCATTGGCGCAAATCCAGTAGCAACCGTCTGCATCGACCGCAGCGCCATCGGGCCGGCCCGGCAGCGGATTCATGTCGACAAAAACCCTGCGCCTCGACGGTGTACCGGTCGCGGTGTCGTAATCAAAGGCCCAGATCATCTGCACCGAAGGATGCGAGTCCGAGAGGTACAGGGTGCGGCCATCGGGGCTGAACGCCATGCCATTGGGGGTGATGAAGCCGTCCAGCAGCATTGTCAATTCGCTATTTTTTTCATAGCTGTAGATGCAACCCA
>DASUIO010000006.1:0-2066 GCA_036279755.1 Polaromonas sp.
CCAGCCGCTCAGGCGCTTCGCCAGGACGGACTGAGCCTGCTCTTGCCGGCCGATCTGACGGCCAGCCTTCAACTCCCAACGCCCCAGTGGACGCAGGGCTGGAATCAGTTGACCGACTCCTGGAACCGCCTGCCGCCCGACACCCACCTCAAGGATGGCGGGAATTACCGCAAACGCCGGCATGCCTGCTTTATCCAGGAATTCCCGAGCGGCAAGCTGACGCAAACGCCGCACCGCGCGCACTGGCAGCCCACTGAGTACAACGCCCTGCATGGCGGCTTCGAGCGCTGGTTTGACCCGATAGAGCCTGCCGTGGCAGAGGCCCCCGCCTGGACCGCGTTGTTGGGCAGTTTGGGAAGACTTTTTGCACAGGTTCAAGCCGTCCCGCGCTGGTACATCGAAGCCCACCAGTTCCGTATCGACACCACAGGGGGCGTGGGCCGCCCCACACCGGAAGGTGCGCACCGCGACGGTGTTGATTTTGTAGTCGTGCTGATGGTGGCGCGCCAAGGCGTCAAAGGCGGTGAGACCCGTGTATTTGATGCCCACGGGCCGGACGGCGTGCGCTTTGTCATGCAGGAACCTTTGACTGCCCTGCTGCTGGATGACGCGCGGGTGATTCACGAGACAACGCCCCTATTCCCAGCCGATGACCCGGCCGGGACCGGTTTCAGGGACACGCTGGTCCTCACCTACCGGGCCGCGGGCTTTCAAGCGCCCATGATTTCCGAAACGGTCAATCCGGCATCGGCGAGCGCAGCGTGAAGGCCAAGAGAAGAACCAGGGCGCGTTTGTTCATGGTGTTTGTTGAGGTCAGGGTGGGCGCACGGTCGGGCAGCGCAAGGCACCAAGGCAGACAAGCAGCAACGCCGATTAAACCGGCAGGCTGGGTCCTTGGCGGTCTTTTGAAACAATGACGCCACAGCCATGCGTTTCGAACAGGTCTACCCGATAGAGTTGCGGCAGGCTGGCACGCGCCTTGTTCAAAATCCAGCTTGCGACACTTGCGGAGTCGCAGTCGGTCAAGTCCGGAATTTGATGAAGCGCTTGATGATCGAGCGAGTTGAAAATCGGATTGAAAACTTCCTTCACATCTCCGAAGTCAATGGTCCAGCCCATGACCTCGTCCAGCGGAGCCGACAGATGCAGCCGTAAGGTGTAGGTGTGGCCGTGAATCTTGCGTTGCTTGCTGCCTTCGGGCGCATGCTTGAAGCGAACAGCGCTATCAAGCGTGAGTTCCTTCCAGATTTGGTAATGGGTGCCGTCATAACTCGCGCCGCAACTCGCGGTCTCGAAGACGGTGACTCTGGACAGTTCCGGCAATCCCGACTTTAATTTATTCCAAATCCAGCTCGACAGCATTTCGCTGGTTGGATTTTCCAGGCCCGGGAGATCGTTCAGGCAAGCGTGATCAAGCTCTTCCTGAATCGGTGCCCAGCAAGCGTCGAAATGCTCATGGTCGATGCCGAAGTCGCTTTCACCCAGCTTGTGATCTGCGTGAATGATCACGTCGAAGCCATGGCCATGCATGTTTCCGCATTTGTGGCCTGCAGGCACATTGGGTAAGCGGTGAGCTGACTGAAAGGAATAGCGCCGCCAGACATGGGCCCCTCCCAAGGTGTCAATTTCGACGCCCTCGTGTTTCGTGCTTTGTATCCCGATGATTTCCATTCCCGGAACATCGCAGTGAACCTTGACCCAGCGGGCTATGTTCTCGTCGGTCGGAGCGTCCATTTGCTCGTTGAGCAAACGGTAATCGAGTTTGGCGACCTGACTTTCCAGGCGGGTCTTGAGGCCTTCAATTTCACCGCCCGGATAGGCGGCGAAGTCACTTGGCAGGCAACAGTGAATGGTCGCCAGGAAGCTGTGTCCGTGCAGCCTGCGAGAGCGATGATGCGCTGGAAAAACATCAACATGCCTGGCCGCCTCAAAGGGTGCGGATGCAACATAGGTAATCTTGGTCGTCATTCCATACTTTCATAATCTGTGGTTTTTCCGTGCCAATACGAAAGGCATTTAACCCTGATTTCGCTTGAAATATTTTTCTCAGTGAGAAAACTTCCGGC
>DASUIO010000007.1:0-5551 GCA_036279755.1 Polaromonas sp.
GTACCGTGGCGAGCGGTTCAAGGACTTTCACAAAGACGTCAAGGGCAACAACGAGTTGCTGAGCCTGACGCGCCCCGATGTGATTCGCGACATCCATGAAAGCTACCTGGCTGCGGGCGCCGACATGATTGAAACCAACACCTTTGGCGCCACCACCGTGGCGCAGGCTGACTACGACATGGCCGATCTGGCGGTGGAAATGAATTACGAATCGGCCCGCATTGCCCGCGCCGCCTGCGACAAATTTTCCACATCCGAGAAACCCCGCTTTGTCGTGGGCGCCCTCGGCCCCACACCCAAAACCGCCAGCATCAGCCCCGACGTGAACGACCCGGGCGCGCGCAACACCAGCTTTGAAGAACTGCGTAAAGCGTATTACGAGCAGACCGAAGCGCTGGTCAAAGGTGGCAGCGACGTGCTGCTGGTTGAAACCATTTTCGACACGCTCAACGCCAAGGCGGCGCTGTTTGCGATTGACGAGTATTTCGACAACTCGGGCGAACGCCTGCCGCTCATCATCAGCGGCACCGTGACCGATGCATCGGGACGGATCCTGAGCGGCCAGACCGTCACCGCCTTCTGGTACAGCGTGCGTCACGCCCAGCCGCTGGCCGTGGGTCTGAACTGCGCGCTGGGCGCCGCCTTGATGCGCCCCTACATTCAGGAGCTGGCCCGCGTTGCCCCCGACACGTTCATCAGCTGCTACCCCAATGCCGGCCTGCCCAACCCCATGAGCGACACCGGCTTTGACGAGACGCCAGAGGTCACCTCGCGCCTGCTGCGCGAATTTGCCGAAGAAGGGCTGGTCAATATCGTGGGTGGCTGCTGTGGCACGACGCCCGAGCATATCAGCGCGATTCATCAGGCGGTGGCGCCGCTGGCCGGTCGCGTGTTGCAAAAGTCTTATTTTTACCAAGAAGCGGCCTGAATCACGAGTGCTAGACTTTGCTGCATGAAATCCACACTCCAACCCGTTGAACATCTTGGCAGGTTTGAACGCCTTCAATTGGTGGAAGACCTGTGGGATGAATTTGCTGCTGAAACCAGTATGGAAACCAGGCCTGAAGTTTTGGATGAACTGGAACGCCGCGCTGCTTGGCGTGACACCCACCCAGGACAGGGCAAAAGCCTGGCCCAAATTGCGCAATCGCTTGGCGTGCGCCTGTGACCTGGCAGGTCATTTTTGAAGCGGCGGCGCAGGCCGAAATTGCCGAAACCTTTGACTGGTACGAACAAATATCCTACGGTCTGGGTGGCGATTTTTTGCGCGTGCTCGCAGCGGCCGAAGAACAACTGACGCGCAACCCACAAGCCTTTCCGCCCACACGGGGTCGCTTTCGCCGGATCTTGCTGCGACGGTTTCCTTATGCCCAGCATTTCGAACTGTTGAGCGACCAACGCGTCTCGGTACTGGCCTGCCTGCATCACCGCCGCAACCCGGCGCGCTGGCCCGGTAACTGAACGCGGCCGGGCCAACGACGGCCCGCTACTTCGAGTACACCACCGCCAATTCGCTGAAGAAGGCTTGGTCAATATCGTGGGCGGCTGCTGTGGCACGACGCCCGAGCATATCCAGGCGATTGCCCGTGCTGTGGCACCCGTGCCCTCACGTGCGGTGGCTTCCCGGTTCTTCTACCGCGAGCCCGCATGACCACTGGCGGGTCGCGCTGCCAGAAGGCCGCAGCGACGCGTTCCGGTGTTTTGCCGGGGGTGCAGGTTGATGGCGGGCAGAGTCCCCGGCGCGTGGCCTCGTGGGCAACGGACCGAAGCGGCTATTGAGTCCCTACGGCCGGGGATTTCATGTCATCCTCAGCCGTTGCGAGAGATCATTCGCGGCGTCCATCAGACAGCTGAGATATTTTTTGTGATTGCGTTGGCCATCTTCCCGCGGCGCCACCAAACAAAGCGTTGCAATGCAGACACTGCCCGCCTGATAGACCGGAGCGGCAAAGCATTGGGTGAAGTTATCGACAACACTGTCAAAGGTGATATATCCGGCGGCACTGGCTTCGCGGACCTGCTGTATGAAGACCTCGGGTTTGAGCCACTCACCGCTCGGCCGCTTGAAGTCCTCCTCGGGAATGAAGTCGAGAATCTCCTGGTCAGACAGATGCGCGACCAGCAGACGCCCGGATGCAGTCCAGGGAATCGGTATCGCCTCGCCGACATTGGAGGAGATGCGGAAAGGACGGATGCCCTCTTTCATCAGAGCAACCGTATATTTGTTGCCGTCCAGCATGCACAGCTGGGCCGTCTCGCGCGTTTCCTCGGCAATTTTGCTCAGAGAGAGCTCGCATTCGCGCATCAAATCGAAATGTTCCGCATATGCGCTGCCCAGGAAGTAAAGCTTCCTGCCCAGAAAAACCTGCCCATCGTCGCCAAAATACTCCAGCACACCATGCTTGAGCAGCAAATTTACCAGCTCGTAAACGGATGAACGCGGCGCGCCAATGAGGGATGCAATTTCATTGGGCCGCGCCGGTTTGCGGTGCGACCTGAAAAAGTCGAGAATCTCGAAAGCGCGGTCCAGGCCCCTCGATCGGAGATTGGAAATTTTCTTATCGACAACCCTCATTTATTGCCTCCAGATACGATATGCGCCGGACAAGGCTAGCCAAGTCGGCGCTTCAATCCAATTGCGCAATGATTTTGTGTCTTTGCGTTTGAACGCGACGCCATCGGCCGTCATACGCGCCTGGACACCCGCGCCGCGCTCTCCTGTGCCGGATTGAACGATAGTCACAGGTTTTTTTTCGGCTTAGCTGAACGTTGAGTTCTTGAGAAACTCGGTCAGCCGTTCGGTTTTGGGATTGATAAACATCTCGCGCGGGTCGCCCTCTTCGGCAATGCGCCCTTGATTCATGAAAATCACCTTCGTCGATACCTCGTACGCAAAACGCATCTCGTGCGTGACCAGCAGCATCGTCATGCCTTCGCGCGCGAGGTCCTTGATAACCAGCAGAACCTCATTGACCAGTTCCGGGTCGAGGGCTGACGTGACCTCGTCGAACAGCATCAGCTTTGGACTGATGGCGATGGCCCGGGCAATCGCAACCCGCTGCTGCTGGCCTCCCGAGAGTTGTCCAGGATAGCGATCGCGGTGGGCCAGCAAGCCGACGCGATCAAGCCAGCGCTCGGCAACTGCCACCGCCTCGTCGCGGCCCATTTTCTTGACCTTGATCAGACCCAGCGTGACGTTTTCGGTGGCGGTCATGTGCGGGAACAGATTGAACTGCTGAAAAGCCATGCCGGTCAGCGCACGTTGACGCGCGACCTCCGCCTCGCTTTTGCGGTGCCGTGTTCCCCCACGGGTTTCATAACCGATCTCCTGCCCGTCGATTCGAATCGTCCCCTCGTTGAACTCTTCAAGCATATTGATGCACCGTAACATCGTCGTTTTGCCTGAACCGCTGGAGCCAATCACACAGACAACATCGCCTTGTTTCATGACAAAGTCGACCCCTTTGAGTACCTCGACGTCGCCAAAGCGCTTGTGCAGGTTATTTATTTCCAGAATATTGCTTGTCATCGATAAATCCTCCTACGATGGGATGGTGGTTTTTTTCTCAACAAAACGCCCAAGATGTTCGATGGCGAAATTGATGCTGAAGTACAGAAACCCGGCAAAGAAATAAAACGGCAGGCTCATGAATGTGCGTGCAATGACTTCTTGCGACGCGAGCAACAAATCGCCTACGCCGATAACCGATAGCAGCGTTGATGCCTTGACCATCTCGGCCGCGGTGTTGACCCAGGAGGGCAGGATCTGGCGGATTGCCAAAGGCATCAGCACCGACGCAAAGGTCTGCCTGAACGTCAGGCCAATGGCCTTTGCCGCCTCGATTTGTCCCTTTGGGATGGCTTGAAGGGCGCCGCGTACGATTTCGCCCACGTGTGAGCTGCAAAAAACAGTCAGCGCCAGGACACCCGCCTGAATCGGGCTGAACTCAATGCCGATCGCCCCGGGTACATAGTAGCTCGCCAGTACCAGGACAAGCACCGGCGTCCCCCGAAGAAAATCGGTATAGCCACGCGCTAACCAGCGCAGTGGCGGGGCCCCATAAGTCAGCGCCAATCCAACGCCTGTGCCGAGCACCGTACCGAGAATGATCGAGCACGCGGCAATGGCCATGGTCACGCCGAGACCATAAGCAATCGAGGTGCGCGCAATCCAGAGCTGATGAATGAATTCTGAAAACGTGAAGTCCATGATGATCACCGCGGAATGGAAAGATACCGCTCAATTCGCCGAAACAATGCGGCAAGCAGTGAACAGGTGCTGACATAAATAAGACTGACCACGAGCCAGGTTTCGATCACCCGGAAGGACTCGATGTTGATTTTCCTGGCCTGGAATGTGAGTTCGGGTACTGCAATGACCGCCGCAAGTGAGGTGTCCTTGAACAGTGAAATAACGGTATTGCCCAGCGCCGGCAGCACGTTTCGGAACATGAGCGGCAAGATGATGGAGGTGCGGATTTGTGTTTTGGTCAACCCGATGGCTTGGCCAGCTTCCCGCAAACCGGGCGGAACGGAAAGCAGCCCGGCGCGAAACACCTCTGCGAGATAGGCACCCGAATAGATCGCCAGGGTGGCAACAAATGACGGAATCTCGTCGAGTTGCACCCCGAGATTTGGCAACGCAAAATATGTAAAGAGCACCAGGACCAGGATGGGGGTATTTCGAATCACCGTGACGTAGAAGCCCGCGGCCCTGCGCACAGCGCCAATTTTGGAAATCAGCGCGAAGCCGACGATCAGCCCTATCACGATGCCGATCGCGATGCTTCCGACCGCAAGCATCAGGCTGAGACCAAGCCCCTCCATCAAGTGGCCAAAGCTGCGCCAGACAGCGGCAAAATTTAATGTGTCCATGTGTGCTCTTGTGTGTTGTGGGTGTTGTGTTTGTTGGCCAAACACAGCGGCACATTGCCCTCTGCAAACCCGCGTTCATTGCCGGTTTGCGGAGAGGCAATTACCCCGGTAGTTCTGTCAGATGCCGACAGTCTTATTGGTACTCAACCGGAAAGCCGATTTTCGGCGGAGCAAGTTTGACGCCGAACCAGGTATTGAATGACTTGGCGTAGCTGTCAAATTCCACACCGGTCATCGCTTCATGCAGTGCCGTATTCACAAAATTGAGCCAATCCTGATCGCCACGCTTTACGGCGCAGGCATAGGTCTGGGGATTCCAGCCATAGCCTGAGTCCATGTATTTCCCCGGGTTTTGCTTCACAAACCAGGCGACTGAAGACTGATCTGTCGCGACCGCGTCGGCACGACCTGAACTCAATGCCTGATACATGAGGTCTACCGAATCGAACTGGGCCACTTTGGCGCCAGGCAGTGCGGCATGGACCATCGCTTCTGCATAGACATTCTGCAGTACGGCCACTTTCACGGAGGCCCCGGCCTTCTTCAGGGCGGCGTAGTTTGCATACGGGCTTTTGGCTTTGAGCATCAAGCCAACGCCCTCGCGATAATAGGGAATCGTGAAGGCGACCTGCTGCGCGCGTGCGCCAGTTACGGTCAGGAATTGGCAGGTAATGTC
>DASUIO010000008.1:0-7856 GCA_036279755.1 Polaromonas sp.
CTCGACTGGCGTGCATGGGACGTGCAGAACGACCCGGTTAGCGAACAAACCAGCGCACCGGGCAGCGGCGGCGACCCGGCGCAGGGCTTTGCCAAAGCCGTGGAGATGTGCAACAACAACGGCCACTGCCGCAAGTTCGACGCTGGCACCATGTGCCCCAGCTACCGTGCGACGCGCGACGAAAAACACCTGACCCGCGGCCGCGCCAACACGCTGCGCCTGGCACTGTCGGGCCAGCTGGAGGGCATGAATGCCCAGGACGCCTTCACCAGCGAAGCCGTGCGGGAAGCGATGGACCTGTGCGTGAGCTGCAAGGGCTGCAAGCGCGACTGCCCCACCGGCGTGGACATGGCCAAAATGAAGGTGGAGTTTTTGCACCACTATAAGTTCAAGCACGGCTACACGCTGAAAGACAAGCTGGTCGCGCGCCTGCCCGACTACGCCCACTGGGCCAGCCGCTTCGCCCCGCTGCTGAATCTGCGCGACAAAATTCCGGGCCTGGCCGCCTTGAGCGAGAAGCTGACCGGCTTTTCTGCAAAGCGCACGCTGCCGCAGTGGAAAGCGCAGACCTTCTTCAACTCGGCGCCTGGCAGCGCCACACGCGAAGAGGTGCTGGTTGCCAGCAAGCCGGTCGTGCTGTTTGTCGACACCTTCAACGGCACCTTTGAGTCAGACAACGCAAGTTCAGCCTTAAAAGTGCTGCAAGCCGCCGGCTATACGGCGCACGTAGCGACCAAAACAACAGCAGATGGCAAGCACCTGTGCTGTGGCCGCACCTATCTGTCCAGCGGCATGGTGGACGAGGCCCGCGCCAAGGCGCGCGAAGTGATTGATGCCCTGTTGCCCTTTGCTGAAAAAGGCATCGCCATTGTCGGGCTGGAGCCTTCCTGCCTCTTGACCCTGCGCGACGAGATGCTGGTGATGGGTTTGGGTGAAGCGGCACAAACCATCAGCCGGCACGCGCTGCTGTTTGAAGAGTTTCTGGCACGCGAAGCCGCTGCCGGCAAGCTGGACGAACTGAAAGCCAAACTCAAACCGGCGGAGCAGCCCATTTTGCTGCACGGCCATTGCCACCAGAAGGCTTTCGGCGCGGTGAGCCCCATCATCGATGTACTCAAACTGATTCCCGGCGCCCAGCCTGAACTGATCGAGTCCAGCTGCTGCGGCATGGCCGGCAGCTTCGGCTACGAAGCCAGCCACTACGAGGTGTCCATGCAAATGGCCGAGCTCAGCCTGCTGCCCGCCGTGCGCAAGCAGCCCGACGCCATTGTGGTGGCCGACGGCACCAGCTGCCGGCACCAGATCCGTGACGGCGCCCAGCGCGAGGCGATTCATGTGGCGGTTCTGATGGCGCGGCAGTTACGAGTTTGAAGCTGCGTGGCCTGACAGCTGACAACAAACAGGCCAAGCCCAGTCACCCGGGCCCGGTCTGCAAGTCCGCGCACGCGGCGCAGCGCCACCTGCTCAAACCACGTTCACGTTGATGCGGCGCGGTTTGGCTTCTTCGGCCTTGGGAATGCGCAGCCTGAGCACACCGTTGCTCAGCTTGGCTTCGATTTTGCCCGGGTCAAGCTCGCGACTCAGGGTGAAGCTGCGGCGGTACTGCGGGTTCTGGACTTCACCGTACAGAAGTTCCATGTCGGCGGTGACCGGCGCTGTCGCGGTGCCTTCAATCACCAGACTGTCGCCGGTAACGCGCACGACCAGCTGGTCTTTGGAGACACCGGGCAAGTCGGCGATCAGGGTAAAGCCCGCTTCGTCTTCAAAAATATCCACTGGCGGCAAAATCGTGGTAACGGGTTCGGTGCGCGGCTGCTGCCCGCGCTGCTCGGTGGACGAAACCTCGCCGCCCTGACTGAACGCATCATCGGGTGTGCCGCCGTAGCTCCCGTACTCGTTGGGCTGGCCGGTTTGGCTGGGCTGACTCACCTGACTCATTGGATTGCTTTGGTTCATGGCATCCTCCTTGGGGAAAAGTGGGGTTCAGGTGACGCTGATCTGGCGGGGTTTGGACGCCTCGCGCCTCGCCACGGTCACCCGCAGCATGCCGTCGCGGTAGCTCGCGTCTATCCTGGCGGGGTCGGCATCTTCGGGCAGGGAAATCACGCGGCGGAAGGCACCCTTGAAGCGTTCCTGGGCATAAACGGCGGTGTTCTCGTCGCTTGACGGGGCGTCGTCCTTGCGCTCGCCGGCAATCACCAGCAGTCCCTTGTCAATGGTGATTTGCAGTTCGGCAGGATCAAGGCCCGGGGCCAGTGCCAGTACTTCAATGGCGTCAGTCGTGCTGCCGACATTGATAACCGGGAAAGTGCTGCGCGGCAGTGCGCGGATGCTGCTGGTGCCGCCCGGCCTGAAGGCCTGCTCAAAGCCTTGTTGCAGGCGGTTAAGTTCGGCGAACAGGTCGCCATAGAGTTCCAGTGTTCCATTCATGATGGGTTTGTCCTTTCTTGAGAAAACCATGAAGGGGCGAACAGTTACAGGGCGCTGTTGCCAGCCGGGCACCACGCTCCGGTCTTCAGAAAAAAACCAGCGTAGCCCGCACCGGCTGCGACTACCCCTGAAACTCTCAGAATATTGGCGGACCGACGGATTTCAAGGAGTGCAAGGTCACATGGTGTAACCGCGAATGCGGGTGTCTTTTCCTTCGGCCCGCGGCACTGTTCGGGGTCAGATTTCAATGCACCTGGAAACGGCAGTGCCATCGGGTGCGTAGCGCTCTCATCCAAAAGGAGCCGTTTCCAGGTTGAAGTATTACCCCCCGTTCCTGTGGGTCACCCTGTGGATAAAAGTGTTGACAAGCCGGCAAAGCCACGCCAGTGCTGGCTTGCAAGGCGGTGCTTAGGAATTAATCAGCTGACCTGCTGATGCGGAGCACGGTATGCCCCCCGATTGTTGAATAGCTACAAGACATCCAGCGGAATTTTGAGATAGCGCACGCCGTTGTCGTCAGGCGGTGGCAGCTGGCCCGCCCGCATGTTGACCTGCACTGATGGCAGTATCAGCACGGGCATGGGCAACGTGGCATCGCGCGAGCGACGCAGGCTTACAAACGTTTCTTCAGTGACGCCATCGTGCACATGAATGTTGGCGGCACGCTGCTCGGCCACGGTGCTTACATGGGCCAGCGGTCGGCCATCGGGCGGGTAGTCGTGGCACATGTAGAGCCGGGTCTCTAGCGGCAGGGCCAGCACTTTGCGAATCGATCGGTACAGCACAGCGGCATCGCCGCCGGGGAAATCGCAACGCGCGGTGCCGTAGTCGGGCATGAACAGGGTATCGCCCACAAAGGCCACGGTGTCGCTGCCGTCTTCAATCACGTAGGTCATGCACGCTGGCGTGTGGCCAGGGGTGTGCAGGGCACGCGCTTGCAGGTTGCCGATCGTGAAGTGGTCGCCATCTTCAAACAGGCGCTGAAACTGGGAGCCGTCACGGGCAAACTCGGCGCCCGCATTGAACAGCGTGCCAAACACTTGCTGCACCGTGGTGATGTGGCTGCCAATGGCCACCTGTCCACCCAGCTGGCTTTGCAGGTAAGGTGCCGCGGACAGGTGGTCGGCATGCACATGGGTCTCAAGCAGCCATTGCACCTGCGCGCCAAGCGCCTTGACGCGCGCGATCAGCCGGTCGGCTGCAACGGTGCCGGTGCGTCCGGACTTGGGGTCGTAGTCGAGCACGCTGTCGATCAATGCGCACTGCAGGGTGCCGCGGTCCAGCACGATGTAGCTAAAGGTGGACGTGTCTTCGTCGAAGAAATGTTCTATGGCTAGTCGCTGGGACATGGCGGGGCTTTCGTCATTCAGATCCGATCACAGAGCAGTCCGCATTCATGGCATGCAGCCCCGCAAGAATAAAACAATTACAGCGCCTTGAGCTTGCGATACAGCGAACGCTCACTGATGCCCAGCCGGGCCGCCAGTTCAGCGCGGCTGCCGTGGTGGCTGGCCACCAGTTGCCGCAACCCGGCGCGCTCAATGGCTTGCAGGGTGCCCGGGGCCAGCGCGATGGCTGCCGTCGTGCCATTCCCGCTGTCATTGGCTCCGGCTTCGATGCCGGTCGCGCTTAAGGAGTTTTGCGCGGCCGGCGGCCGGCGACCCGATTGCAGGGCCTGCTGCATGTGCCCGGCTTCAATCAGGGATCCGTCGCAAAGCAGCGAGGCGCGCTCAAGCAGATTGCGCAGATCGCGCACATTGCCGCGAAAGTCCTTCGCCTGCACCAGCGCCAAAGCCTGCGGCGTGAGCGCCAGCCGCCGCGTCGGCGCCACCCGATCAAGCAGCGCGGCCACCAGCATTGGAATGTCGTCCTTGCGCTCGCGCAGCGCGGGCAGGTGGATCGGGAAGGTGCTCAGGCGGTAGTACAGGTCTTCGCGAAAATTACGCTCAGTCACCATGCGGTCCAGGTCACGGTGGGTGGCCGATACCAGGCGAATATCGGCATGACGCAGCACGGTGCTGCCGACGCGGCGGTAGGTACCGGTTTCCACCAGGCGCAGCAGCTTGACCTGCATGCTCAGCGGAATGTCGCCCACCTCGTCCAGAAACAGCGTGCCGCCACTCGCGGCTTCCACCAGTCCTTCCTTGGCCGAAGCGGCACCGGTGAAGGAGCCGCGCTCATGACCGAACAGTTCGGACTCGAACAGGTTTTCGGACAGGCTGGAACAGTCCACCGTCACAAATGGCCGCCGTGCGCGGTCGCTGGCTTCGTGCACCACGCGGGCCACCAGTTCCTTGCCGGTACCCGATTCACCGAGCAGCAGCACCGCGGCTTGGGACGGCGCAACGCGGGCGATCAACGCCAGCATGCGCCGAAATGCGGGTGCCCGCCCGATCAGACCCTGGGCTGCCGGCTGGCTCTTCCCTGCGTGCAGCAACGTCATTTTCTCAACAAAGAAAGCTTGCTCACCATCGGCATTGAGCAGCGGACTCAGTTCGATGTTGACGTGTTCCTCGCCGTTGGAGGTGTGGTGCAGATGAACCACCCGCTCGCGCTGCCCCGATTTGCGCGACTGGGCCATCGGACACGATTCGCCAGCCTGGTCGCAGGGCATGCTGAAGTGGTGTGACACCTCATAGCAGGTGCGGCCGATCACGCTGCGCTCGGAGTTGAACTGCTGACGGTAAGCCGCATTGGCCGACACGATCCGGTAGCGCGTATCAAACAGGATGTGAGGCTCCGGCAGGCCTTCGAGATAGGACACCAGTTCAGGCAAGGGTTGTGGCGTAAAGGGAATTTCTTTCATGCGGAAATCAGTGTAATGGAAAACCCTGCCATTCTGCCAAATACTGCCATTTTTCTGCCAAATATGACAGTTACTTATATCCAGCATCTATTGGTGAATCATGCAAGTCTCTGAATTTAAATGAACTTTCTGATGCGAATGGGATGGCACGGTTCTTGATTACAAAAAGAGACAAAAGGCCTTCTACAATTCAAATCTGACAGAAATAAGACGACTATGAAAATTTCCAAGTGGTTAATTGAAAAAATGAATATCCAGGGTCATCCATCAAAAAAAATATTTTCAAAAATAAATCGAACTACCTTCAATTCATTAGAGCGGCTGACAGCAGTGAAAGACAAATTGCCGGATGCCGTTCATTTTCAAGGCACGGAAAAATGAGCATTCACTTCTTTAAGGCAGTCATTCTGGCTGCCATCTTCACGACAACTGCAGCTTTTGCGGCTCCAGCGCCAGCGCCTGAATCAGCGCCGGCACCGGTGCCGGCAAAGTTATCCAAGTCAACCGCCGATCACAGCAAGTTCAAGGCGCTCGACCGGGAATTCGATTCCGGACCGGAAGTCACCAAGGCTTGCCTGAGCTGCCATACCGAGGCCGCCAAGCAAATCCACAAGACCCTGCACTGGAAGTGGGAGGTCATCAATCCGCAGACCAAACAGCGCCTGGGCAAGAAGAACGTCATCAACAACTTCTGCACCTCGGTGGCCTCGAACGAAGCGGCGTGCGCCAGTTGCCATATCGGCTACGGCATGCGCGACGACAAGTTCGATTTCACCGTCGAGGAGAACGTCGATTGCCTGGCCTGCCACGACCAGACCGGCAAGTACAAAAAGCCAAGCGGTTTCGCCGGCCTGCCGGTGACCAAGGACACCGAATTCCCTGCTGGCTCGGGCAAGATCGTCAAGGGCATCAACCTCAAGGAAATCGCCCAGAAGGTCGGGCCAACCAAGCGCACGACCTGCGGCGCCTGCCACTTCAATGGCGGTGGCGGCGACGGTGTCAAGCATGGCGATCTCGACACTTCCCTTGAAGCGCCGGGCAAGGAACTCGACGTGCACATGGACGTCAAGGGCAATAACTTCACTTGTGCCACCTGCCACAAGACCGACGGCCACCAGGTGCCCGGCAGCCGCTACGCACCGACGGCGATGGACAAGAACGCCGCGCACCTGCGCGGCGAGGGAGACAAGACCAATCCGGCCACCTGCCAGGCTTGCCACGGGCAGGCGCCACACAAGGTGGCCAAGCTGAACAACCACACCGAAAAGCTCGCCTGCCAGACCTGCCACATCCCGGCTTTTGCGCGCGGCGGCCAGCCGACCAAGATGTCCTGGGACTGGTCCACTGCCGGCAAGATGGGCCCCAACGGCAAGCCCATGACCCTCAAGAACGAAGATGGCTACGACACCTACATGACCATCAAGGGCGACTTCGTCTGGAAGGAAAACGTCAAGCCTGAGTACATCTGGTTCAATGGCACGGTCAAGTACACCCTGTTCGGCGACAAAATTGAGAAGGGCGACAAGCCGACGCAGATCAACCACTTCGAAGGCAGCGCCACCGACGGCAAGTCGATGATCTGGCCCATCAAGCTGTTCCGCGGCAAGCAGGCTTACGACCCGGTGAACAAGTCGCTGGTCATTACCCACCTGGCCGGCAATGACGACACCGCCTTCTGGAAGAACCTGAACTGGGACAAGGCCGTGACCGCCGGCATGGCGAAAGCCAATGCCAAATTCTCCGGCAAGGTCGATTTCATCGAAACCGAGAGCATGTGGCCGATCACCCACATGGTGGCGCCCAAGGAAAAGGCCGTCGGCTGCGTCGAGTGCCACAGCAGCGGCGGCCGCCTGGAAAAAATCGACGGCATCTACATCCCCGGCCGCAGCAGCGATCACCTGACCTGGCTGGATTTCGGCGGCTGGCTCATCGCGGCGCTGACCCTGCTCACCGTTCTCAGCCACGGACTCATCCGTTTCATCGCGCACAAGCGTAACAGCTAATAGTTAACAGGAAAACCAATCATGACACGCGTCTACATCTTCAAGCGATTCGAGCGCTTCTGGCACTGGTCCCAGGCAGCGCTGATCCTTACCATGCTTCTCACCGGCTTCGAGGTGCATGGCAGCTACAAGGTCCTCGGCTGGCAGCAGGCCGGCAATGTGCACACCACGGCGGCCTGGGCGCTGATCGTGCTGTGGGCATTCGCCATCTTCTGGCACTTCACCACGGGCGAGTGGAAGCAGTACAGACCCACCACCGAGAAAATCGTCGCGGTGATGCGTTACTACGCTTTCGGAATTTTCTCGCCCGGCGCGCATCATCCTTTCCGCACCACGCAGTTGACCAAGCACAACCCGCTGCAGCGGCTGGCCTATCTGGGCGTCAAGCTGTTCATCAATCCGCTGATCTGGATCAGCGGCCTGCTCTATCTCTACTACCACGAGCTCGGGGCTTACGGCGTCGGCGGACTCTCGGGCCTGCAGCTCGGCGCGATCGCCGTGGCACACACGCTGGGGGCCTTCCTGATGCTGGCCTTCCTGATCGTCCACGTTTATTTCGCCACCACCGGCCACACCCCCCTGGCCCACATCAAGGCCATGGTCACGGGCTGGGAAGA
>DASUIO010000009.1:0-3291 GCA_036279755.1 Polaromonas sp.
ACAGCGCTTGCTGCGGCTCAGTTGATGCGAAAGCACCACGTTGGCGCACTTATCGTTGTGGATGCGATGGAAAAGACCCGACCAGTGGGCATCGTGACCGACCGGGATCTGGTTCTGGCGCTGATGGCCGAGGGACTGAACCCGGATTTATTCACGGCCGGAGACATCATGTCGCTTGAGCTGGTCGTCGCGAGCCCCGAGATGGATGCCATGGATGCCGTGCAACTGATGCGCACGAACCGTCTGCGCCGCCTCGTGATCGTGGATGATGCGGGCCGGCTGGTGGGCATTGTCACCATGGAGGACATCCTCGAACTGCTGACACGAGAGCTGGCGGATCTTGCCGCAGGCGTTATCGGGGCCAGGGACCGGGAGTTCGAGCAGCGCGCCTGATGAGGCTGAGGCGGCGGGATCTGCATGCCTCTTTACGCATCCCGGACGCTCAAGGAACCTTCACTGGCCAGTGGGCGAAGCATGGAACAAGGCTATAGCCCAATTAAATTGGGCTATACATGCTATTATTTTTATAGCAAATTTACACCTCTACCGTTTCCTGCAGCTTCAGTCCTTCACCCGCGACGCGAAAGTCTTGCGAAACTTGTCAACCTTGGGGCCCACCACAAAGGCGCAATAACCCTGATTCGGGTTGTTCTCGAAATAATCCTGGTGGTAGGCCTCGGCCGGCCAGTAGTTGGCGAGCGGCAGCACTTCGGTCACGATGGGTTGGCCAAACAGCTTGTCCTGGCTCATCTGGCGGATCATGTCCTCGGCCACCTGCTTTTGCTCCGGCGTTTCGTAGTAAATGCCGCTGCGGTACTGCGTGCCCGCATCGTTGCCCTGGCGGTTCAGGCTGGTCGGATCATGAATCACGAAAAAGATTTCCAGAATTTCACGCAGCGAGATGTCTGCCGGGTCGTAGGTCAGTTTCACGACCTCGTTGTGTCCGGTCTGGCCGGTGCAGACCTGCTCGTAAGTGGGTCGTGCCACATGGCCGTTGCAGTAGCCCGACTCAACATCGGTCACGCCGCGCACCTTGACATACACGGCCTCCGTACACCAGAAGCATCCGCCGCCCAGGGTGATCGTTTGCAATTCATTCATGGGATGATTTCCTTGGGTTCACTGACTCGTTGATTTCAGGCCGGTTTTTACGCTGACACTTCAGTTTTCCATCTGTCATTTGCTTTCACGCGGCCTTGCCCGACGCCGCCCGCACCGCACTGACAAACGCGGCCAGCGCTGCATTGTCACGGGCGGTCTTCCACAAACAATGGGTGTCATAGGGTGTGGTGGCCGTGTCCAGCGGCACAAAGGCCGCGCCCGCCATGGCGGACTGCTGCAGTGCCGCTGGCACCAGCGCCACACCCATGCCCTGTGACACCAGCGACACCACACTCAGCCAGTGCCGCAACTCGTAGCGTATTTCGGGGTAAAACCCGGCTTCGGTGCAGATCGCCAGAATGCGCTCGTGGTAGTCGGGCGACACCGTGCGCGAGACCACGGAAAACGGCTCGCCCTGCAAAAGACAGAGGGACAGCGAGCGCTTGCGCGCCAGCGCGTGACCCGCCGGCAGGCAGCAGACAAAAGCCTGGCTGGCCACCAAAATTTGCGACAGCTCGGGCGGCACGCGCGTCGTATGCACAAAACCCAAATCGAGTCGGTCATGGGCCAGTTCAATCAATTGCTCGCTGGAGCTGAGTTCTTTCAGCATCAAGCGCAGCAAGGGGTGTTGGGCCTGAAAGCGTTCCAGAATCTCCGGCAGCCCGCTGTACAGCATGGTGCCCGCAAAACCGATGGTGAGACTGCCGGCCATGCCTTGGCCGACGTCCCGGGCAAGATTGGCCGCCTGGGCCGCTTGTTCAAGCAGGGCCCGTGCGGCGGGAACAAACGCCTGGCCGGCGGCCGTGAGTTGCACGGACTTGCTGTTGCGGATCAAGAGGCGGGCACCGACCGAGGCCTCCAGTTGCTGGATATTCAGCGAGAGCGGCGGCTGGGAAATCGACAAGCGCCGCGCGGCCCGGCCGAAGTGCAACTCTTCAGCCAGAACCAGAAAGTAACGCAGGTGACGAAATTCCATAACCTGGATTCCTCAGTTGGACGCGCCCGAGTGGGGCGCTGGCGGCGTGTCCGGGTAGGCGCGACGACGACGCAGGCTACTGCCTGCAAGGAGAAGCAACGCCCCCGGGCGCGGTGCCAGTGGCTCAATCGAGTGCGTAGCGCTCTCACTCAAACGGTGAACTGCGTCGAAGCTGAAAATATCAATGTCCATGAGAACTTGTTGGAGGCACCAAGCGGTCAGCTGAGGAATCCAGGTTAGATACAAATAATGTATCGTTGAATCGGCAATCAGTATTAGACAAGTATTCATGACGGTCTAACAATACGAGCGCAAGGCAAACCGCAGGGCTCAAGGCTCTACACTTTGCAAACTCTACAAGCACCACAAGGACAAGCGCCATGAAAGTCAAATTCAAATGGGAAGACCCGTTTTTTCTGTCCGAGCAACTCAGCGACGACGAGCGCGCGATCGTGGAGGCTGCGCATGACTTCTGCCAGGAAAAACTGCAGACGCGCGTGCTGATGGCGGCCCGTCACGAAAAATTCGACCGGGAGATCATGAACGAGTTCGGCGCCATGGGCTTTCTGGGTTCGACCATTGAAGGCTACGGCTGCACCGGCCTGAACTACGTGAGCTACGGCCTGGTGGCGCGTGAAGTGGAACGCGTGGACAGCGGCTACCGCAGCGCCATGAGCGTGCAGAGCTCGCTCGTCATGCACCCGATCAATGCCTACGGCAACGACGCCCAGCGCGAAAAATATCTGCCCAAGCTGGCCACCGGCGAATGGGTCGGCTGCTTTGGCCTGACCGAGCCCAACCACGGCTCAGACCCGGCCAGCATGATCACGCGCGCCAAGCCGGTCGACGGCGGCTTCATCATGAAGGGCGCCAAGATGTGGATCACCAACAGCCCGATTGCCGACGTGTTCGTGGTCTGGGCCAAGCTGGAAGACCCGGACGGCAAGGTCGGCGGCCAGGAAAGCATTCGCGGTTTCGTTCTTGAAAAAGGCATGAAAGGGCTGTCTGCCCCCAAGATCGAAGGCAAGATGAGCTTGCGCGCCTCCATCACCGGCGAGATCGTGATGGACGACGTATTTGTACCTGAAGCGAATCTGCTGCCCAATGTGTCCGGCCTCAAGGGCCCGTTTGGCTGCCTGAACAAGGCACGCTACGGCATTGCCTGGGGCGCATTGGGCGCGGCCGAAGACTGCTGGCACCGTGCCCGCCAGTAC
>DASUIO010000010.1:0-2585 GCA_036279755.1 Polaromonas sp.
GGCCAGTTTGGCGGGCTTGAGCACCTTGCCGGAGGTATCGCCTTTGACGGCGGGCTCGGTCCAGGTGATTTCGCGCTGGACGCTGGTGGGCACTTCGACGGAAATGGCCTTGCCGTCATAGAACACCACTTCAAGGTCCATGCCGTCTTGCAGGTAGTTCAGCGAGTCGCCCATGTTTTCGGCTTCAACTTCGTACTGGTTGAACTCTTCGTCCATGCAGATATACATGGGGTCGGCAAAGTAGGAATAGGTGCAGTCCTTCTTGTCCAGAATGACCTGGTCGATTTTGTCGTCGGCCCGGTAAACGACTTCGGTGTTGAAGTTGTTCAGCAGGCTTTTGAGCTTCATGCGCACGGTGGAGGAGTTGCGTCCACCGCGGCTGTATTCGGTTTTGAGCACGACCATCGGGTCTTTGCCTTGCATGATGACGTTGCCAGCGCGTATTTCTTGAGCGATTTTCATAGCGGTTTTACTGAAGTAGTAGGCCGCTGAATATCTCCAACTGTGTAGAGATTCTGCGGCGGGTTGTTTGCCGGGTTATTTGGCGAGTTATGCGGATTGCCTAAGCAGGCTAATTCACAAAGCCAGCTATTTTAACGTTTTTTTCAACAAACCGGAGCAAACGGGTACTTAGGTCATCCTGGGCCATCAGGCGGGATCGGGCAGCGAGTGCGCAGGATTGCCAGGCTGGCAAGTCCGGTGAGCTCGTCATCGGGCCGCCAGTGCCGGGATGGCGGGCTGCTCCCTCATTCCAGGCGGCATGAAAGGCCCGCAGCGAGGGCGGCGCGTCCAGCCAATCGAGAAAGGCGTGCAGCTTGGCCAGATGGGCATCGTCATGCTGCGGGTAAATATGCCAGATAAAGGGTTTGCCGGCCCAGAGAGAGCGCACCACGGAGTCTTCGCCGCGTACAAAATTCAGGTCGCAAGCCCACAGCAAGTGGTCGTAGTCGCGCTGAGTCAGCAGCGGAAGGTATGAAATTGATAGCTGCTTATGCCCGTATTTATTGGGTTTTAGGCCTATTTCATTGCTAAAAGCCGCCTTGACAGCGTTTTCGGCCCGTCCGGCGGCCACCAACAGGCGAACCGGTTGGCCCGCCAGACCGTGCTGTGCCAGTTGTTCCAGGAATCCGGCCAGCGCAGGCGGTTCGTAGCAGAACAGCGAAACCAGTTTTTCGCCGCTCTTTTCGTCTTTCCACGCGATGCCCTGGGTCGCCAGCCATGCGCTTCGGTCAAAACGGGCCTGCCGCTCGGCCAAGTCAGGCTCGCGCAACAGGCCGCCCGTCCCTTCTGTGAAGCCCGGGTAATAAAACCATTTGATCCAGCCGGTTGCCGGGCCGGTTTGTACCGGCGAGGGCATGGCGTGGCATCGCTCGACATAGCCTTCTGCCGACAGGTATTCGAGGTTGATCCATACTGGTTTTGTGCCTCCAGCCCTTTCAATACGGGCGCAAGCAGCTATGAATTCAGGGGTAATTTCGCAGCCAAAGGCTTCGATCACCACGTCAGGTGGCTGCTGCTCAAACCCCGCATCCAGCAGGTTCAGCGGCTCGGCCCAAGGCAGCACGCGTACGCCCTCGCATCCTGCGGGTGCCATCCAGGCCAGCGCGGAGGCGTCGTCCACCCACAGTCGCACCTGCTGGCCGCGCGAGGCCAGATCGGTGGCCAGGCGCCAGCCCACGCCAATGTCCCCGAAGTTGTCGATGACTTTGCAAAAAATGTCCCATTGCAGGCTGCGATTCATGAAAGGATTGTCCACAATACGGGCAACCCCGTCTTTTTGATTCCATGACCAAACTCCACGAATTCGATCCCCAACTGCTCAGCGAAGTGGCGGCACTGCCCGCGCTGCCAGGGGTTTACCGCTACTTTGATGCCGAAGGTGGTGTGCTGTACGTCGGCAAGGCGCGCAACCTGAAAAAGCGCGTGACCAGCTATTTCCAGAAAAATCACGGCGGCACACGCATTGGCCACATGGTGACCAAAATCGTCCGCATGGAGACCACGGTGGTGCGCTCCGAGGCCGAGGCACTGCTGCTTGAAAACAATCTGATCAAGACGCTCAACCCGAAATACAACATCCTGTTTCGGGACGACAAGAGCTATCCCTACCTCAAGCTGACCGCAGCGCGTGCGCAGGAGGAGGGTGGCGCTCCGTCGGCGGCGGCCTATCCGCGGATTGCCTACTACCGCGGCGCGGTCGAGAAAAAGCACCACTACTTTGGCCCTTATCCCAGCGCCTGGGCGGTGAAAGACACGATCTTGCTGCTGCAAAAAGTATTCAGGCTGCGGACCTGCGAAGACACGGTGTTCAACAACCGCACCCGGCCTTGCCTGCTGTACCAGATCAAGCGCTGCTCAGCGCCCTGTGTGGGCCATGTGACGCCCGAGCAGTACGCGCTGGACACGGCAAACGCCGAGCGGTTTTTGCGGGGACAGACGCAGGAAATACTGACTGATCTTGAACAAAAAATGCTGGCGCATGCCGACAAGCTGGAGTTTGAGCAGGCCGCCGAGCTGCGCAATCAGATGTCGGCGCTGTCCAAGGTGCTGCACCAGCAGTCCATGGAAATCGGCGGCGACAAGGA
>DASUIO010000011.1:0-8884 GCA_036279755.1 Polaromonas sp.
CATCACGTCGCCGACCTTTTTCATGTCAGCCTTCAGCGCCGCCGAAGGCGCGACGATGTCCATGCCCTTGGCCTTGAGCGTCGCCAGCGAGTCGGTGTTGACGCGCCGGGAGGCGGCCCAGCCGCGCACTTCGGCGCTTGCCGCTGCCTTGAGCACGGCATCCTGCGTGGCTTTGTCCAGCGCGTCAAAGGCTTTCTTGTTCACGATCACCGCGTTCTTTGGCAACCAGGCCTGGGTGTCGTAAAAGTACTTGATCTGTTCATAGATCTTGCTGTCCACGCCGGTGGAGCCCGATGTCATGAAGGCCTCGACCACGCCGGTGGGCGAGTGCGGCGGTGCCAACGCTGAGTACAGCGGCGATCAGTGCAAGTTTGAATTTCATGACGGCTCCAGAAGAATAGAGTGGTAGGTACGGATAGGATAGACGCAAATACTGCGCCAGCTCGCTCGGGCATACCCGGAAAAGTGCCCCTTGGCTCAGAGGATTCCGATTATTTGCGAGCCAGCTCCTGCCATGCACTTACAGCGGCCAGCACGGTTTCCATTTGAACCGTGTGTGCGAAGCGGAACCGTTCGCCATCAACCGTTTCGTCCGGAAACTCCGTGATCAGCGTGACCGGCGCACCCGGACGGGTTGTCTCAGTCTGTGTGCAGGCCGTGCCATGGATGACTTCGAAAGGCAAATCGCCCGCATGGTGTTTGTAGAGCGCCATCTGGCGGGCGTTGTACGCGGGCAGGCCTGCGACCTTTAAAAGTGCCGCGCTGACGTGATCAAGCAAGGCCCGTCCCTGTGCCTGCCAGCCGGGGTGATGGCGCAGGATCAGGAAAAATCCCTTCGGGATGGTCCACAGTTCAAAGCTGCGTGGCACGTAGCCTGAAAGCGGCCGGGTCCATTCATGGGCCGGGTAGCCGTGGAGGTTGATGTGCAGTTGGGCGCCCGACAAGGCCAGCGCCTGTTCGCGCACTTCGCGCTCATACAGCGGTGCCTTTTCACGGTATTCAATGTCATCGCCCAGCGCACTGTAACGCGCGGCATGGTGCATATGGTGCGGATGCTGGGTGCACAGCTCGCGATGCAAGGCATAACCATCGGGATTTTCCAGCGCGATCAGTGCAAAGTGGGCGTTATCGCGTGCCTTGAGTATTTGCGCGGCACGCAGCGCGCCGACCACGCCGGAGGTTTCGTTGGCATGCTGGCCGCCGCTGATCAACACGGCCGCACCCGGCCCGGCCTGGTACAGCCCCGCGACCTGGCGACCCTGGCGGCTAAGTGCCGTCAGGCGCTGGCCACCCAAGCGGTCCATTTCGGCGGCAATACGGTCCGGGTGCGCTGCGCTGTCGAGCAGGTCCAGGGACTGCTCAGCACTGGGCTGGGCAAGGCCGCGAAGGTCTTGCGCCTGCACGTCGAATCGGCTCAAGGAAATGCGCAGGCGCGGTGCGCTGTCGCTGGCGCGCACGTCCGGCACAATCTGCCCGGGCTGCAGGCGGCGATCATTTTCGAGCCGTCCGGATTGACGCTGGAAAATTTCAAGCAGGGAAAAATAAATGTCTTCATGCAGCGCTTCATGGCTGCTGATGCATTCGTGATCCAGCGGCAGGGTCTGCTCAATGCCAGGCAGGTCAACACGAATGTCAAGCCGCTCGAAATAGGGCTCCTGCACTGGCCAGGGGTGTTGCTTGACGGTTTGCACAATCAGCTCGAAGAGCTGCTCATAGTCAGTCTGCTGGGCGCTGTCCAGGCGCGCCACCAGGTCGGGCTGCATCCGGGCATGCAGCCAGCCCGTGGGCGACAGCAGGGTGGCGCCGATGTGGTCAAGGTGGATGCGGTTGGGCGCAAAGACGCTGGCCTGCATGTGCGAGCCATCGCGCAGCGTGAGTGCCAGCTGGTAATGAAGAGGGTCATTGCCGGGTACAAACTCCAGCTTGCAGTCGGGCAGCAGTCCGGCCAGCGGATAGGCTTCGAGCAAAAAACGCCGCGGCGATGCCTGCGGGTGCACCGGATAACTGACCGTGACGGCGGCCAGCGTGCTGCAATCCATCTCTTCAAGAAAGTAGTGCAGCAGCGGCTTGTAGGCGCTGCGCAGCTGCGCTTGCACGCCTGCCGCCGCCAGGCGTTTTTCTGCGGCGCGGCGCGCAGCAAGGCCTTCAAACAGCCAGCCCCGGACCTGTGCACCACGCCATTGGCTCTGTTCGAATTGAGTGACCCAGCCATCCAGCGTGCGTGGCAGGGTCAATTCCAGCAGCGGGATGTCATTCATCAAAGTTTTCCAGTGGGGTCGATACGGTCGCGCAGCCAGTCGCCCAGCAGGTTCAGGCCCAGCACCGTGAGCATGATGGCCACGCCGGGGAAGACGCTGACCCACCAGGCGGTCTGCATATAGGTGCGGCCATCGGCCAGCATGCCGCCCCAGCTGGGAATCAGCGGGTCAACACCCAGGCCCAGGAAAGTCAGGCTGCTCTCCAGCAGGATGTTGTTGGCCACATTCAGTGTCATCAGGATGATGACCGGCCCCATCACATGGGGAAGGATGTGGTGACGAACCATGGCCAGGTCGCGCACGCCAAATGCACGCGCCGCCTGGATGAACTCGCGCTCTCGCACCGACAGCACCATGCCACGCACCAGCCGCGCGTATTGCACCCACTGCGAGACGATCATGAACAGGATGATGTTGCCAAGGCCGCCGCCCAGGATGGAAATGAAGGTGAGCGCCACCAGGATGAAGGGCAGCGCCAGCTGCACGTCTACACAGCGCATCAATAGCATGTCCCAAAACCCCCGGTAATAACCGGCGATCAGGCCGACTGCGATGCCCAGCACCGAGGCGCCCAGCACCGAGACGAAGCCGACCATCAGGGAGATCCGTCCGCCGACCAGCACGCGAGCCAGCACGTCGCGCCCCAAAGGGTCAGTGCCCAGAGGATGTACCCAGTTGGTGAAAGGTTCGGTCAGGCGCGCAGCCAGGTCCATCAGGGAACCGCGGTCCGGAAAGATCCAGACCGACAGCAGCACCAGCAGCATCATGGCACCGGTCAGCAAGGCGCCGAGTATGAACTCGAGCGAGCGCCATTGCATGGAGCGGGAGGCTGGAGCGAGCACAGCAGTTTGCATGGAATTCATTTATTGCGAATGCGTGGATCAACCAGCCCGTAAGCAACGTCAACCAGCAGGTTAACCGCCACAATGATCACGGACAACACGGTGACCGTGCCCTGCAATACCGGATAGTCCCGGTTGGCGATGGCATCAAATGCCAGGGTTCCCAGCCCGGGCCAGTTGAAAACTTTTTCCACCACCACGAGGCCACCGATCAGATTGCCAAATTGCAGGCCAATGTAGGTGATCAGCGGGATGGCGCAATTGCGCAGCGCGTGCTTGTAGAGCACCACACGTTCCTTGAGCCCCTTGCTGCGCGCCACCATGATGTATTGGGCCGACAGCGTTTCCAGCATGGCGGTGCGTACCAGCCGGACGTTGGTGGCTGACAGGATGATGGCCATGGTCAGCGCAGGCATGACCAGGCTGATCGGTCCATCCCAGCCCGAGGGCGGAAGGATCTGGAAGGTGATCGACAGCAGCAGCACCAGCATGATGGCCAGCCAAAAGTTCGGAAACGACAGCCCGACCAGCGAGATGATCCGGATGAATTGGTCAATCCCTTTGCCTTTGTTGATGGCGGCCTGAATTCCCAGTGGCACGGACACCAGAACCGACAGCAGCAGCGAGACAAAAGCCAGCGCCAGCGTCGCCGGCAGGGCGTCAGCAATCAGGCGCACGACCGGCGTTCCGCCCATGAAACTCAGACCGAAGTCGCCGGTTACCGCGCCGCCCAGAAAGTCGGCGTATTGCACCAGAAAAGGCCGGTCCAGGCCCAGGCCCTTGCGGATATTTTCCAGGTCCTGCTCCGTTACGCTGCCAGCCCCCTGGCTGAGCATGAGCGCCGGGTCGCCCGACAGGCGCACGGCATAGGAAACAAACAGGGTCACCACCAGCACGACGAAGATCGCCTGCAGCAGTCGTTTGATAAGAAATCCACTCATGGGGCCAGCAGCTTGTCAGGTCAAGGGGCGCGTCAATCGACGGAGGCTTCTACAAAGCGGAAACGGCCGTCGGCCGGTAGTGCCAGGTTTTTTGCGCGTTTGTTCAGTCCGTAGATGGTGTTCAGGCTATAGAGCGGCATTTCCAGTGCCTGGTCGGCCACATAACGGCTGATTTCCTGCAATGTGTTCTTGCGCGCGACCTGGTCCCAGGTGTTGCGCTGGGTATGCAGCAGGCCGTTGAGCTTGGCATCGTCGTCGTACGGGTTCCAGCGCTGCTTGGTGTAATACATGGCGTAGGCCGTGTTGTCGTAGTCAAAGGTCCAGCCACCCCACTGGTTTTGCCACATCTCGCCGGTCTTGCCGTTCGGGATGATGTCGTTGAGCAGCACATTGGTTTCATACGGCTTGAGCGCCACGGTGATGCCGACGGCCTGCAGGTAACCAGCCACCGCCTGCGCTACTTCGCGGAAGTTGCTGTCGGGGCCACGGAAGTCGAGCTGGATCTGCGTGCCTGGCTTGACGCCGGCTTTTTTCAGCATGGCTTTGGCCAGGACGGGGTTGAAAGGCAGGGGCTTGAGAGCCGGGTCATTGCCAAAGGACAACACCCCCTGAAAGCTGGCGATGGGCTTGGCATTGCCCAGCAGGATGATCTTGATGATCGCGTCGCGGTCAACCGCCATGGTCAGCGCCTTGCGCACTTCACGGTCCTTCATGATGCCGCGCTGCGTGTTGTAGCGCAGTGCCAGCGCGACCGGACCATCCATGCTGACGACGTTAAGCTTGCTGTCCTTCTTGATGGTTTCGATCATCGCCAGCGGGATCTGGTTGGCGACGTCGAGACGACCGGACTGCAGTTCGGCCGCCTGGGTTGCGGGCTCGCTGATGAATCGGTAGACGAGCTGGTCCAGCTTGGGTGCACCACCCCAGTAGGCTTCGTTGCGCTCAAATGAGAGGCTGATTTTTGGTTTGTATTCGGTGAACTTGAAGGGGCCGGTGCCGACCGGGTTCATGCCGAAGTACTGGCTTCCTTTTTCCTTGATGTATTTGGGCGGAACAATCATGGCGCCGTAGCCAGCCAGCTTGGTCAGCAGCACAGGATCGGGGCTTTTCAGCAGGAAGTCCACCGTGGTCGGGTTGACGACGACGACTTTGTCAATCGCGTTGTAGTTGGACTGCTGCGGCCCCTTCTTGCCCTCTTCGCCGAGCAGGCGGTCAAAAGTAAATTTCACCGCTTCGGCATCGAAGGGCTCGCCGTTGTGAAACTTGACATTGGGCCGCAAGGTAAAGCGCAGCTTGGTGTTTTTCTCCAGAAACTCCCATTTGGTGGCCAAGCCGGGCACCAGCTTCATGTCCGGCGTCCGGATGATCAGGCCATCAAATACCTGGCCGCCAACTGCGCCCCAGGAAACAAGAAAGGTGGCAATCGGGTCCCAGTTGCCGGGGTCCTGATGCAGCGCAACGGTGAGTGTCCCCGCAGCATGCGTGCTGGGGCTCACCAGGCTGGCAAGCACCAGACTGGTTGTGGCTAAAAATTTTTTCAGCTTCATGGTAGTTCTCCTGAGTACGAATGATCAAGGTTGCAGGATTGCAGGGGTGACAGAATCGGTCGGTGCGCAAGCCGCTGCCGCGGATTGCGCCACCCGGTGCCCCGGGCTGACTTCGATGAGTTTGAGGATGTCAGGCTCATGGCCGACTTTGCGCACCGGGCTGGGGATCTCACCCTGGATCAGTCGCGGGTCGATCGACCTGCCCGGCTCGGCCACAGGGACGGCCGCCAGCAGCTTGCGCGTATAGGCATGCTGAGGGTTTTCAAAAATGTCCTGGCGGTGGCCGATTTCGACGATCTGTCCCAGGTACATGACGGCCACCCGGTGGCTGATTTTTTCCACCACAGCCATGTCATGCGTGATGAACAGGTACGACAGTCCGCGCTGCGCCTGCAACATCATCAGCAAATCAATGATCTGTGCCTGAATGGAGACGTCCAGCGCAGAAACCGATTCGTCGGCAATCACCAGTTTGGGATTGCAGGCCAGCGCGCGGGCGATGCAAACCCGTTGCCTTTGGCCGCCGGACAACTCATGCGGATACCGTTTGACGTGTTCGGGCTTCAAACCGACGCATTCGAGCAACTCGGCCAGCCGGCGCTGCACCGCTTTGGGGTCGGTGAGCAAACGGTGGGTGAAGATGGGCTCGGCAATGCTGAACCCTACCGTCTTGCGCGGATCAAGCGAGGCATACGGGTCCTGGAAGATGTACTGGATGTCCTGCCGCAGCCGCTGCTTGCCGGCCGGATCCAGGGTGCGTATGTCCTGGCCAGCGAAGCGAATCGTGCCACTGGAAGAATCGACCAACTGCTGCAGCGTTTTCCCGATGGTGGATTTGCCGCTGCCAGACTCTCCAACCAGGGCCAGCGTTTCCCCCGGATAAATGTCGAAGCTGACTTCTTCAACCGCATGCACGCGATGCGTGACACGTCCCAGCAGGCTGTGGGATACATCGAAACGGGTGGTGAGTTTTTCAACTGCGAGCAAAGGCGCACGGGAGTCCACCGTGTCCTGAATCCGCTCGGTGCCCACTTCGCATAGCTGGTCGTCTTCCAGCACGATCAGGGGCGTGCGTTTGGGCAGTGCCTGGCCGCGCATGCTGCCGAGCCGGGGAACCGCCGACAACAGGGCGCGCGTGTAGGGGTGCTGCGGGGCATTGAAAATTTGCTCGACCGGGCCTTGTTCAACCTGGCATCCGCGCCACATCACCACCACGTCATCGGCCATCTGCGCCACCACACCCATGTCGTGGGTGATGAACATCACGGCGGTGTTCAGGTCACGCTGCAACTCGCGAATGATGTTCAGAATCTGCGCTTGAATCGTCACGTCCAGCGCCGTGGTGGGCTCGTCGGCAATCAGCAGCGCCGGCTGGCAGGACAGCGCCATGGCAATCATGGCGCGCTGGCGCATGCCGCCAGACAGCGAGTGCGGATAGGCATCGAGCAGCCGTTCGGCATCTGGCAGGCGTACTTTTTCGAGCAGCGCGCGTGCTTGCTTACGAGCCTGCAACGGGCTTAAGCCCTGATGCAGGATCAATGTTTCCGCGATCTGGTTGCCGATCGTGAAGACCGGGTTTAGCGAGGTCATGGGCTCCTGAAAAATCATGGCAATTTCATTGCCGCGAATGGAGAGTAGGGTGTCATCACTGGCTTGTGTCAGGTCCTGCATGCCGCTGAGCGGCGACTGAAACAGGATTTGGCCGCCAACAATTTTCCCGCCCGAATAGTCGGTCAATCGCATGATCGCCTGAGAGGTCACTGATTTGCCTGAACCCGACTCGCCCACGATCGCCAGCGTGCGTCCGGCCATGACATCGAAGCTCAGCCCGTCAACCGCACGAAAGCGCCCGCCTGGCACCTCGAATTCAACGGCGAGAGAGCGAACGGAAAGCAGTAGTGACGTACAGGACTGGGCAGGCTGACTCATGGGCGGGGTGTTCGGCGAGCTTACCGTGTCGTTTGTAAAAGCGTTGTAGTGGCGGTGGGAAAAGGCATGGCCTGGCTAATTAGGCGACGTTTCATAAAACTCCATGGCATGCGTGAAGACCAGACACGTGATAAATGTAAGGTGCACGGACGGAAGAATCGTTAGTGTTTTCCCTAAATGTCAACATTTCGTTGATAAATTGTCATTCTCCTGCCTACAATCTAGCGCATGCAACATCAATGCCAACCGGGAGGAAGTGATGTCAAGAAAGCAGGTTGACAGAGCGATGGTGGCGGCGGAACGCTCGCCCATCGTCTCCTCGGCGCATCTGGTGTCACCCAAAAGCACCGAGATGAGCGAGTTCGAATTTGGCCTGATCGTGGCGGGCAATGCCTTTCACCGATGGATTGTCCACTGCATGTCCGCCGCCGGACTGAAGGATCTGACGCCACTTGATGTGCTGGTGCTGCACCATGTGACGCATCGCGCGCGCAACAAGCGGCTGGCCGACATCTGTTTCATCATGAACGTGGAAGACACGCACCTGATCAACTACGCGCTGAAAAAACTGCAAAACCTGGGCGTGGTCGCATCCAGCAAGAGTGGCAAGGAAGTGACTTATGCAGCGACCGAACTGGGTCACCACCATGTGGAGCGCTACCGGGAAATCCGCGAAGGCTGCCTGATCAACGCACTCAACGCAGACGACAGTTTGAATCGCGACATTGGCGAGCTGGCGCGCTTGCTGCGCGTGCTGTCAGGCATGTACGACCAGGCGGCGCGCGCAGCTGCTTCCCTTTGAAAATTCCGGAATTCACATGAAAAAACTTTGGCAATTCTGGATTGACCGCGGCGGCACGTTCACCGATATCGTGGCCAGGAAGCCCGACGGTTCACTCATCACGCACAAGCTGCTGAGCGATAACCCGGAGCAATACCGCGATGCGGCGGTGGCGGGCATCCGGCACCTGCTGGGCCTCAAAGTTGGTGAGCCTATTCAAGCCGATGTGGTGGACTGCGTGAAGATGGGCACCACCGTGGCGACCAATGCGCTGCTCGAGCGCAAGGGCGAGCCGACGCTGCTGGTCACCACGCGCGGCTTTCGTGATGCGCTGCGCATTGCCTACCAGAACCGCCCCCGGCTGTTTGACCGCCACATCGTGCTGCCCGAGTTGCTCTACAGCGCCGTGGTGGAAGCACATGAACGCGTCGGCGCGCAAGGCGAAATCATTCAGGCACTGGACGAGGCGCACCTGAAAAATGAGCTGATGGCGCACTACCAGCAGGGGCTGCGCAGTGTGGCGATTGTGTTCATGCACGGCTACCGTTTTACCGGGCACGAAAAGGCCGCCAGGCGCATCGCCAGG
>DASUIO010000012.1:0-3852 GCA_036279755.1 Polaromonas sp.
GTCCAGAATTCACTGCATCAGGAAGTTGCCGAAACGCTGCGCGAGCAGATTTTCGCGGGTCAGTTGGCGCCCGGCTGCTTTCTGGATGAGGTTGCTTTGTGCGAGCGCCTGGAGATTTCCCGCACACCGCTGCGTGAGGCGCTCAAGGTCTTGACTGCAGAAGGGTTGCTGCGCCATGAGCCCAGGCGGGGCTGCTTCGTCAATGAAGTGACCGAGCAGGATCTTGACGAAATTTTCCCCGTGATTGCCCTGCTGGAAGGCCGCTGTGCCTTCGAGGCGGCGCGCAACGCCAGCGATACCGACATTGCTGCGCTGGACGCCTTGCATGAGCGCCTCCAACAGCACGCCCAGGCTAAACGCATCAACGATTACTACGCTACCAACTACGCTATTCACGAGGCCATCATCACCCTGGCCAATAACCGCTGGCTGGCCCAGGCGATTGCCGATTTGCGCAAGATTCTCAAGCTTGCCCGGCAGCAGCAACTGCATGCGCCGGGGCGGCTGGCGCAGAGCCTGAGCGAACACCTGGCGGTGTATGCCGCCTTGAGGGCGCGTGACTGCGAGGGGGCTGATGCCGCCATGCGCACCCACCTCACGCGACAGCGCGAGGCCCTGCGCGAACTCGCACGCGAGCAGAAAAGCAGGTTGCTGGCATGAACACCCCCGCCTGGATCAGTCGCAGCGTCTCCAGACTGCTGCCCGCCACCAATTCGAATGACAAAGAGGCTACAGGCCCCGTCAAGCGGGCGCAAGCAGCTACTGACTCAGGAGTTCCCGTGCCGGTACCGGTGGTGGCCAATGCCGTCACCGCGCGCGTCAGCAGCAGCATTCGGCCGGACTCCCGCTCCACCCGTGAGCGCCTGCAGGCCACGCTGCGCCAAAAAGACGAGGCGCTGTCGCCACGCGTGCTGCGCCGTACCTTGCAAGAATTGCAAGCCATCATCGACTCGCGTGTGAGCGAGGTGGAGGGCGGTCGCCGCGCCATGGGTGTGGCTGCCTGGTACACCGGCGCCACGGTGGCCCGGCGGCGCGACATGTGGCTGCTCATGAGCGAGCAGTTCGTGGCCGACGCGCAAAAAGTCAAAGCGGCGCAGGCCCAGTTTGCCGCCGCCGTGGGCACGCCCGACGAGGCGGTGGCCGAGGTGCATTACCGGCGAGCGACCGTGTCGCCGCGCAGGCGTTTGCTTCAGCGCTTCAGCGTGTTCCCCGGGGGGATTCAGTTTCTGGTGGACCTGCGGGCCGAAATGCAGCCCTACCTCAAGGCCGACAAGCGCCTGATGGCTCTGGATATGGAGATGGAGTACATGTTTTCCACCTGGTTCGACGTGGGTTTTCTGGACCTGCGCCGCATCAGTTGGGATTCGCCCGCGTCCCTGATTGAAAAGCTGATCAAGTACGAGGCGGTGCACGACATCAAGAGCTGGGCCGACGTGAAGAATCGCCTTGACAGCGACCGGCGTTGCTACGGGTTTTTTCACCCGCGTCTGCCCGACGTGCCACTTATTTTTGTTGAAGTCGCGTTGGTAGGAGAGATCGCCAGCGACATCATGCCCTTGCTCGACGAGCTCGCTGCAGCGTCAGATCTGAAAAAGGCGACAACGGCCATTTTTTATTCAATCAGCAATACGCAGATTGGCTTGCGCGGTGTGAGTTTTGGGGATTCGTTGATCAAGCGCGTGGCTGAAACGCTCAAGGAAGAGTTTCCAAAGCTCAGGACATTTGCAACGCTTTCGCCGATTCCGGGCTTTCGGAGTTGGCTAGGCAAGAATGCGGCCGCCATGCTTTCGACGCTGGGCGACAAAGAGCGTTCGGCGCTGGGGCGTGCCGTCGGATTTGAGCCGCCCACCGCAGGGCATTTCCTCACTGCTGCCGAAGGCGCGCTGGCCCTGACCGAGAAATCGCCCGTTCGCCTGATGCTGCTGCAGTGCGCCGCGCATTACTTGGGGCAGCTGCTGGATGAGGGCAAGCCCGTCGATCCGGTGGCGCGCTTTCATCTCGGTAACGGTGCCCGCATTGAACGGATCAACTGGGCTGGCGACCCTTCGCCCAAAGGGCTTAAACAGTCTTACGGCCTGATGGTGAATTACCTCTATGACTTGAACCGCCTGGACAAGCACCGCGCCTTGCTTGCACAGGGGAAAATTCCTGTATCCGGAATGGTGCAGCATCTTTTCCCCGATGGCCTCGCGCGGAGGCACTGACAGCTTGCACGCGCAGTTATTTTGGGCACCGGGTCTCCGATAAAAGGACCTTATCTGAATGCCTCAGGGGGTATCCCTGATGCCTGGATAATTGATCCCCATCCATAATCGCTATGGCATGAATTATTGACGTAGGTCGATGATTTTCTCTCAATGGTTCTTGAGTAAAAAAACTAGAACCGCGCTTCATTCGCATCAACCCAGGAGACAAAAATGACTTTAACAAGACGAAACTTTATCAATGCTGTGGGCGGCTCCGCTCTCGGCGCGCTGGCAGACGGGGCTTGGGCCCAAACTGGTGGGGGATTGAAAATTTCCCACCAATTTCCCGGCGGAACCCTGACAGAGGGCGACTTTCGAGACCGACTGTGCCGGCGCTTTGCCGTCGAGGTCGAAAAAAGAACGGGTGGCGCGCTCAAGGCCTCTGTCTATCCCGGCTCGTCGCTGATGAAGACGAACGCCCAGTTCTCGTCGATGCGCAAGGGCGCGCTCGACATGAGTCTGGTGCCGCTGTCGTATGCTGGCGGCGAGGTGGCTGAGACAAATATCGGCCTGATGCCCGCGCTGGTGCCGAGCTATGAGCAAGGTGCGGCCTGGAAGACCGCCGAGGTCGGCAAGCTGCTTGCCAAGGTGCTCGACGACAAGGGCGTGATCATCGTCAGTTGGGTCTGGCAGGCCGGCGGGGTGGCTAGCCGGACCAGGCCGCTGGTGACCCCTGGCGACGCCAAGGGCCTGAAAGTGCGCGGTGGCAGCCGCGAGATGGACATGATGCTCAAGCAGGCCGGCGCCTCGGTCATCACCTTGCCTTCGAACGAGATCTACGCCGCCATGCAGACCGGTGCGATGGACGCTGCGATGACCTCGAGCACCAGCTTCATCTCGTTCAAGCTCGAAGAGATTGCCAAGCACCTGACTTCGGGGCGTGACAAGACCTACTGGTTCATGTTCGAGCCCCTGATGATCTCGAAAGAGGTATTTGGCAAGCTGCCCAAGGCCCAGCAGGACGTGGTGATGGCGGTAGGTGCCGAACTCGAAGTCTTCGCCCGCGACGCCGCCCGCGCCGACGACAAGGCTGCTGCAGAGATCTACGCGAAGGCAGGGGCCAAGGTCTATGACATGGACGAAGCCACACTGAAGAAGTGGCAGGTCATTGCACGCGAGACCGCGTGGAAGGACTTCAACGATAAGAATGAGTCCTGCGCTGCGCTGTTGAAGGCCGCACAAAAACTGCTATGAGTCATCCTATTGACATCGGAATGGCGTTGGTTGGCGTCGATCCCGATACGCCGAGGTTGCTGCAGCCGCTGGCCCGCGTGCTGCGGCGGATCAACCAGGTCTTGGTAACGCTGGGCATGGTCGCGCTACTCGTGGCCTCGTTCGTGCTCACCTACAGCGTGATCTCGCGCTACGTGATGCAAGCCTCTACCGACTGGCAGGACGAAGCGGCGGTGTTCTGCCTCGTCGGCGCCACATTTCTGTGCAGCGCATTCGTGCAGTCGTTGCGTGGCCATGTGGGCATCGAAGCCGTCGCGGGCTTGCTGCCCAAATCGCTGAACCAATGGCGGCTCATGTTCGTGGACCTTTTGGGTGCGATGTTCTGTACCTTTTTCGCGTGGAAGTCATGGACGCTCTTTCACGAGGCTTGGGT
>DASUIO010000013.1:0-3172 GCA_036279755.1 Polaromonas sp.
TTTTTTTTGCGCCCCGATAAGCTCACGCTATAGAAACGAATTGTGAGGACTCGGCAATGAAACACCAACCCCTTGTATCCCGTCGACGATTTGCCAGCAGTGTGACGCTGGCTGCCGTATCGCTGGCGCTGCCATCCCTGCGCGCGCAGTCCCGGCTTGAGAAAACGAAAATCGCACTTGCCGTGGGTGGCAAGGCCTCTTTTTATTACCTGCCGCTAACGATTTCCGAGCAGCTGGGCTACTTCAAGGCGGAAGGCCTGGACGTTGAAATCAGCGACTTTTCCGGTGGCTCGCGGGCTCTGCAGGCAGTGGTCGGTGGCTCGGCGGATGTCTGCTCGGGGGCCTTTGAACACACCATCAACCTGCAGTCGAAAAACCAGATGTTTCAGGCTTTTGTGCTGCAGGGAAGGGCGCCACAAATCGCTTTTGGCGTTTCCACCAAGACCCTGCCCGGCTACAAATCGATTGCTGACCTGAAGGGCAAGAAAATCGGCGTGTCGGCGCCCGGCTCGTCCACCAACATGATGGCCAATCTGGTGTTGTCACGCGGCGGCCTGAAAGCCGGCGACGTGAGCTTTATCGGTGTAGGAACGGCTGCCGGCGCACTGACCGCGTTGCGCTCGGGCCAAATTGACGCCATCAGCAACATCGATCCGGTCATGACCATGCTGGAGCAAAAGGGGGACGTCAAAATCATCAGTGATACGCGCACGCTCAAGGGCACGATGGAGGTGTTTGGCGGACCCATGCCGGCCGCTTGCCTGTATGCCCCGGTGGACTTCATTCGTAAGAACCCCAACACCTGCCAGGCGCTGGCCAATGCCATCGTTCACGGCCTCAAGTGGCTGCAGACCGCGGGGCCAAGCGACATCATCAAGACGGTGCCGGAGGGCTATCTGCTGGGTGACCGCGCCTTGTATCTGGCTTCTTTCAACAAGGTGCGTGACTCCATCGCGCTCGATGGCATCATTCCCGACGATGGCGCGCGCACGGCGCTGAAGGCACTGGCCAGTTTTGACCCGAGCATCAAGGCCGACAAGATTGATCTTGCCAAAACCTATACCAACGAATTCGCACGACGGGCGAAAGAACGCTTCAAGGCTTGATCTGCTTCATACAGAACGCAGACGCACCAGCTGCCCGCTCCTGGCGGCGGCGAGCAGCCTGTTGTAAGTTCCCGCCATGCCAGATTCATCCAAGCACAACGAGCACGCCATCGAGCTGCTCGACATCACCTGTACCTTCCGGTCGCGTGATGATGCAGGCCAGCGCTACACCGCCGTCAGCAGCACCACGTTGCGCATCAATGCTGGCGAGTTTGTGTCGGTTGTCGGCCCCACGGGCTGCGGCAAGTCCACGCTGCTTAATATCGGCGCTGGCCTGCTGGCGCCTTCTTCGGGTGAGGTAAGGGTATTTGGCGAGCCGCTGCGCGGCATCAACACGCGTGCAGGCTACATGTTCCAGAGTGACGCGCTGATGCCCTGGTGCAGCGCCCTGGACAACGTCATGATGGGCCTGCAATACCGCGGCATCCCCGACGGCGAAGCCAGAGCTCAGGCGCAGGCCTGGCTGGAGCGCGTGGGCCTGGCCGAGTTCGGCGACCGCTACCCGCACCAGCTCTCGGGCGGCATGCGCAAGCGCACGGCGCTGGCGCAGGTTTTGGCACTGGACCCCGACATCATCCTGATGGACGAGCCTTTCAGCGCGCTCGATATCCAGACCCGCCAGCTGATGGAAAACGAAGTGTTGGACTTGTGGGCCGCTAAAAGGAAAGCGGTGCTGTTCATCACGCACGATCTGGACGAGGCCATTGCCATGAGCGACCGCGTGGTGGTGCTATCGGCCGGCCCGGGGACGCACCCTATCGGCGAATTCATCATTGACCTGCCGCGTCCCCGCGATGTGGCTGAGGCCCGGAATCAGCCGCGCTTCGTGGCGCTGCACACGCAGATATGGAACGTGTTACGCGACGAGGTCCTCAAGGGCTACGCGCAGCAATTACGGAAGGCTGCTTAACGATGTGGCGACTGATCAAGCCTTCAGAAAGCAATTTGCGCTTTTGGCAGCTTGCCTTGTTGGTGCTCATGCTGACGGGTTGGCACCTCGCTTCGCGTGACCTGCAAATTGCCTTTTTTCTGGGTGAGCCGATCAAGGTGGCTGGCCGCGTCTGGAGCTGGTTCATGCCCTTCGGTTTTGGCGGGAGCCTGCTCTTTCCTGACGGTCTGCCGGGCAATGCCGACATCTACCTTCACCTGGGCACCACCCTGCTGGAAACCGTGCTGGCCTTCGGGATTGGCACGGTGCTGGGACTGGCTTGCGGTCTGTGGCTGGCATTGGCGCCAACGGCCAGCGCCATCCTCGACCCTTACATCAAGGCCGCCAACTCCATGCCCCGCGTGATTCTGGCGCCGATCTTTGCACTGTGGTTTGGTTTGGGTATCTGGAGCAAGGTGGCGCTGGCCGTCACACTGGTCTTTTTCATTGTCTTTTTCAATGTGTACCAGGGTGTGAAAGAGGTCAGCCCGGTGGTGCTGGCCAACGCCCGCATGCTGGGCGCCAACCAGCGGCAACTGATGCGCACCGTTTATCTGCCGAGTGCGACCAGCTGGGTGTTCTCCAGCCTGCACACCTCGGTGGGCCTGGCTTTTGTGGGGGCGGTGGTGGGTGAGTATCTCGGCTCGGCGCGTGGCGTGGGCTACCTCATTTTGCAGGCCGAAGGCACTTTTGACGTGAATACGGTGTTTGCCGGTATTGTGGTTCTCACGGCGTTCGCGCTGCTGCTCGACGGCATCGTCGGCAAGCTGGAAAAGCGGCTCATGAAGTGGCAGCCGCGCACAGGTGAGACTGAAAAACTTTAGTCGGAGGCCTTTTGTATCTTCAGACAGGCCTCTTTTTTACAATTCTTCCTGCCGTCCTACAACCATATTCCGTGCGGCTAAGTAAAGTCAGGCGTTCGCTCTTTGCGAAAAGCCTCTGTACTTCACGGAGACTGCAAAGAGCCTTCTAACCAAGCACAGGAAACTCCATGAATCTTTCACACAGCATCGCTCCCATCGTCTCCCTGACCGCGGGCATCCTCATCCTGCTCGTCCCCCGTCTTCTGAACTACATCGTGGCGATCTATCTGATTGTGATCGGCTTGATTGGCCTGTTCGGAACGGGGTCGTTTCGG
>DASUIO010000014.1:0-5742 GCA_036279755.1 Polaromonas sp.
CTGAACCGGCTTCGGGGGTGTTTTCGGCGGAAGGGGTCATGTTGATTGCTCTCGTTTGGCCTGCTGGTAAGCTGCGTACAGCGCGGCATAAATGGGACCGGGCTTGCCGTTTCCAACGGGCTGGCCATCGAGCAGGGTGACGGGCAGCACTTCCTTGGTGGCCGATGACAGCAGCAGTTCGTCGGCCGCCAGTACCTCGGCCCGCGTGATGCGGCGCAGCTCAAAACCAATGGCCGATGCGCGGCACATCTCTTCAATCAGGCCATAGCGGATGCCTTCGAGGACCAGCTTGTCTTTGGGCGGCCCCATCACTTTGCCGTCCTTGACGACCCAGACATTGCTGGCAGCGGCTTCGCTCAGATACCCGTCGCGGAACATCACGGTTTCGAGCGCCCCGGCGTCCACGCTGATCTGGCGGGCGAACACCGCGCCCAACAGGCTGGTGCTCTTGATGTGGGCTTTTTCCCAGCGGAAGTCATCGGCGGTGACGCAGGCCACGCCAAGCGCCCGTTGCTGCGCGCTGGGCAGCTTCATCGGGTTGACCATGACAAAGACCGTGGGCGTCAGGCCGGGCAGCATCGGATGGTCGCGCATGGCAACCCCGCGAGTCACCTGGATGTAAATCAGTTGATCGCCTTTTTCAGCGCTAGTGCCGGTGGATTTGGCATAGGCGGCTATCAATTTAAGAGCGAGTTCACGCCACTCGGCATACGTCATGGGATTGTTGATGCGCAGCTCGGCCAGGCTGCGGTCCAGCCGGGCCATGTGATGGTCAAAGCGGAACAGCTTGCCCGCGTAGGCAGGAACGACTTCATAGACGCCGTCACCAAAGATGAAGCCGCGGTCAAGCACGCTGATTTTTGCGTCTTTGAGCGCGGTGAATTCGCCGTTGAGGTAGCAGGGCGTGTCGGGAAGCTGCGCGCTGGAATTCGGGTTGGAAGTGCTCATCATGGGCCTCAAATGGGTGGGAAGGATGGTGTTGCAGGATTATCGGCCGTGACGCTGGATGCGCCGCTTGAACCAGACGCGCAAGCGCCAGAGGAGATTGACCACGACATAACCGCTGACTGCGCCGACGACTGCAAAAATGGCCATGCCGAGCACGGCGGGCCAGCCAAATCGCTGCAGCCACGCCATCACATCGAAGCCGGCGCCGGGTGAAACGGCTTCGAGCGCCGCGCTACCCACTGCCACTTCATGGGGCGCAATGCCCAGAATCATGCTGCCCAGCTTGTAAGCCAGCCAGAGCCAGAAACCGATGGTGAAGGGGTTGGTGATCAGCGTCACCCCTGCGGCCACCGGAATGTTGCCGCGCCACCAGATGCAATGGATGACTGCCACCAGGATCTGGGCGATCGGCGTTGCAAAGGCCCAGAACAGGCCGATCGCCACTCCGCGGGCCACGGCCTCATGCTGCACATGCCAGAGTCGGGGCTCCAGCAGGCGGTGCGCCACGGGCTTGAGCCAGGGGTGTGCCGCCAGCGTTTCGCGGCTGACGCCGTGCGTGAAACGCTTGGTCCAGCGTGCCTTGGGCCGCTTTTTGGCAGGACCGGTGGGGGCTTGTTTGCGCGGGCTCATGAGGTCACAGGTTCCAGGCGTGCGTTGGAAACTGTCGGGTTTCGCCAATTTTCATTATGAAAAAATGAGTGTCGCCTAAGTTCTGGAGCCCTGTGAGTCGGCTCCTTAAACGAAAAAAATAACGGCGGCAATGGCCAGCACGCCAAGCGCCAGATTGAGCCCGGACAGCGTGGCGATTTGTCCTACGCGCCGCCCGCCTTCGGGCCAGTCCGTCGCGGCCACGGCCCGTTGCAGGCGCCGGTAAGGCCCAAAATAAAGATGGCCAAAAAGCGCAAACATCAGCAGACCGATGCCGAACATCAGATGCCAGCCGACAGGCGCATTTTTCATCCCGACGCCCAGCAGCATGGTCAGACCAGTGAGCAGCAGCAAGCCGATGGCGAGCCAGACCAATGCGAAAAATTTCCCCATTGCCAAGGCAATCAAAGGCAGGCGCTGAGGCGGGGCCAGTAAAGCTGCGGCCGCAGGGCGCAGTGCAAAAAGCATGAAGCTGATGCCCCCCAGCCACATGATGGCGGCGGCGATGTGAAGGAACTTCATCAGGGCGGGCATGGGGTCTTTCAAAAAAGGGCGCTGCAAGGTACGCGATTCACTGTCTGTCGCAGGATTCGCAGGGGCACACGTTGTGATTGTCGCCTGCAAGGCAAACCGTGTTTGCCATACGGCCATCGGGCATCATCGTAGCGCCGTGCAGGGATACTCCAAAAACGCGCGGGCTTCTACGTATAATGAAAGGCTTTGCTGATAATTGCAGTAACCGGCTTGTAATTTGTGAAGGTCAAAATGACAGATTCGCCGGTTCAGGCCAGAGCAAAAGTTTCAGCACAAGAGATTGATGCTGAAGATGAGAATTTCAAGCCGCTGACGCGCGAAGAGGCGCAAAAGCTGCGTGAAGCCAGTCCTTCACTGTCGCCCTGGTGGGTGGTGGTGTGGCAATTGGTGGCTGGGGTGGTGGTGGCGGGTGTCGCCTGGGCCCTGACCGGAAGAGGTGGGGTGGCTTGGTCGGCGTTCTACGGCGCGCTGGCAGTTGTGATTCCGGCGGCGCTGTTTGTGCGCGGGTTGACCAGCAAGGTGTCATCCATGAGCCCTGGCGCTGCGGTACTCGGATTTTTTTTGTGGGAAATGGTCAAGATTGGCCTGACGGTGGCGATGCTGTTTGCGGCGCCGCGGTTGATTGAAAATTTAAGCTGGCCTGCCATGTTGGCGGGTCTGATAGTCACGATGAAAGTGTATTGGGGCGTGCTCTGGTTCAAGCCAAAGCGTCCCACTGCGCACCAACCTTAACGAGACGAGTAGATAGATGGCTGCTGAAAACGGACCTACCGCCGGCGAATACATCGGGCACCACCTGACTCATTGGCAGAACAAGCCAATGGAGGGGGTCATTGATTTCTCGGTATACAACCTCGACTCAATCATCTGGGCTGTCGTCCTCGGCATCGTTGGCAGCTTCTTTCTCTGGAAAGCCGCACGTGCCGCGACGTCGGGGGTGCCTGGTCGCTTCCAGGCCGCTGTCGAAATTCTTGTTGAGATGGTCGATAACCAGGCCAAGGGCATCGTTCACAATGCCAAGAGCCGCAAGCTGGTCGCGCCCATGGCACTAGCGGTCTTCATCTGGATTTTCCTGATGAACGCAATGGACTTGCTGCCCGTCGATCTGTTGCCCAAAGTCTGGGAAACCCTCTTCGGTGTCATGGGCCTCGATGCCCATCACGCTTACCTGCGCGTCGTGCCAACCGCCGATCTCTCTACCACGCTGGGTCTTTCGGTGTCCGTGCTATTGGTCTGCGTTGCGTACAACATTAAAATCAAGGGAATGGGCGGCTGGGTGCATGAGCTGTTCACGGCGCCCTTTGGTAATCACCCAATTTTGTGGCCCGTCAACTTCTTGATGCAGATGATCGAGTTCGCGGCGAAAACCGTGTCGCATGGCATGCGACTGTTTGGCAACATGTACGCGGGTGAACTCGTGTTCATGCTGATCGCGCTGATGGGTGGTGCGGCGGCCATGTCGCTGTCCGGCATTTTGCTGCCCATTGGCCAGATCATCGCCGGTACGGTATGGGCTATCTTCCATATCTTGATCATCACCTTGCAGGCCTTCATTTTCATGATGCTCACGCTGGTGTATGTGGGCCAGGCCCACGATCATCACTAAAGTTTTTGTCAGTCAGGTTTCTTTTTTCTTTTGTTTGTTGGTTAACTTAAATCCATAGGAGCTTTAAATGGAAAATGTTCTCGGTCTCGTCGCTTTGGCCTCTGGCCTGATTATTGGCCTGGGCGCTGTCGGCGCATGTATCGGCATCGGCATCATGGGTAGCAAATACCTCGAAGCCGCAGCCCGTCAGCCTGAACTGATGAATGAACTGCAAACCAAGATGTTCCTGCTTGCAGGTCTGATCGATGCCGCATTCCTGATCGGTGTTGGTATCGCAATGATGTTCGCATTTGCCAATCCTTTTGTGCTGAAGTAAGTCATCGTCACAAACCCCGATAGAAAGGTGTTGCCGTGAGTATTAACGCAACCCTGTTCGTTCAAGCGATTGTTTTCGCGATTCTGGTGTGGTTCACAATGAAATTTGTGTGGCCGCCCATCATGAAAGCGCTGGACGAGCGGGCTCAAAAAATCGCTGATGGCCTGGCCGCTGCCGATAAAGCCAAGTCCGAACTTTCCGTGGCCAACAAGCGCGTGGAAGAAGAACTGGGCAAATCGCGCAACGAGTCGGCAATACGCCTGGCCGAGGCCGAGCGCCGTGGTCAGTCCCTGATTGAAGACGCCAAAGCCAAGGCGATCGAGGAAGGCAGCAAGATCATTGCTGCCGCCAAGGTCGAAGCTGAGCAGCAAACCGTCAAGGCCCGCGAAACCCTGCGTGAGCAGGTTGCCGCACTGGCCGTCAAGGGGGCCGAGCAGATTCTGCGCAAGGAAGTCAATGCCGGTGTGCATGCTGACTTGCTGGGCCGCCTGAAGACCGAACTCTAAGCGAGCTTAAACATGGCCGAACTAGCCACTATTGCCCGTCCCTACGCTGAAGCACTGTTCAAGGCCTCCGGGTCTGACCTGGGCGGCACTGCCGCCTGGCTCGATGAGTTGGCGGCCATTGCCGCCAACGTGCAGTTGCAGGAGTTTGCTGGCAATCCCAGCGTGACGGCGGCCCAGACGTTTGAAGTGATTTCCGGCGTCGTCAAAGCGACGCTGCCGGAAGCTGCAAAGAACTTCCTGCGCGTCGTGATCGATAACGGACGCATCAGCGTCCTGCCGGAAATTGCCAGCCAGTTCCGCGCCCTGAAAAATGCACAGAGTGGCTGCTCCGATGCCATCGTGTACAGCGCCTTTGCGCTCGAAGGCGCAGCGCTGGCCGATCTGGCTGTAACGCTGGAAAAGCGCTTTGGCCGCAAGCTCAATCTCAAGCTTGAACTGGAGCCGGCACTGATTGGCGGCGTGCGTGTCGTGGTGGGTGACGAGGTGCTGGACACTTCGGTGAAAGCCCGTTTAGAGCAAATGAAAGTGGCGCTGATTTCCTGATCTGGCGCCCAGGCGTTACATCCGGTTTTTAGCCAACAATATAGAAAGAAGGAAAGAGTCATGCAACTCAATCCCGCAGAAATTTCTGAACTGATCAAGAGTCGCATCGAAGGCTTGACCGTCAGTGCCGACATTCGTAACCAGGGTACTGTTGTGTCGGTGGCCGACGGTATCGTTCGTATCCATGGCTTGTCCGATGTGATGCAGGGCGAAATGCTTGAGTTCCCCGCCACGGCGGATGGCACGCCCACCTATGGTCTGGCGCTGAACCTCGAGCGTGATTCGGTCGGCTCGGTGGTTCTGGGCGAGTACGAGCACATCGCCGAAGGCGACATCGTCAAATGCACGGGCCGCATTCTGGAAGTGCCGGTCGGTCCCGAGCTGCTGGGTCGCGTGGTTAACGCGCTGGGTCAGCCGATTGACGGCAAAGGCCCCATCAACGCCAAGATGACCGACGTGATTGAAAAGGTGGCGCCTGGCGTGATCGCCCGTAAATCAGTCGACCAGCCGCTGCAAACCGGCTTGAAGTCGATTGACTCCATGGTGCCGATTGGCCGTGGCCAGCGCGAGCTGATCATCGGTGACCGCCAGACCGGCAAGACCGCGGTAGCGATTGACACCATCATCAACCAGAAGGGCAC
>DASUIO010000015.1:0-7759 GCA_036279755.1 Polaromonas sp.
TCCAGATCGGTGTCTTCGATCCGCAAGATGAAGACACCCCCGGTGGCGCGCGCAAAGGCCCATGGATACAGGGCCGAGCGGATGTTGCCGAGGTGAATAAAGCCCGTAGGGGAAGGCGCAAACCGGGTTCGTGTCTTTTGGATCATGGCTTTGTTGTCATTTCAGGCTATCCAGACCTCGTGCGAGATCAGCTTTCAAATCGTCAATATATTCAAGGCCCACGGCCACGCGGATCAGACCCTGGCCAATGCCCGCGGCCTGGCGCTGCGCTTCAGTGAGCCGGCCGTGCGACGTTGTCGCGGGATGGGTGATCGTTGTTTTGGTGTCACCCAGGTTGGCCGTGATGCTGCAAACCTGCGTGCTGTCGATCACGTGAAAAGCGTTTTTTCGGGCCTTGTCGGCGTCCTCACCTTTTAGTTCAAACGCCACCACCGCACCACCACAGCCCTGTCCCCTGAGGGTTTGCTGCTGCATGGCCAAGGCATGCTGGGGATGTGACGCCAGGCCGGGGTAATACACGCGGGCGACGCCGGGTTGCGCTTCCAGCCAGGTCGCCAGCAGCAGCGCGTTGGCGCTTTGCGCCTGCATGCGGATCGACAGCGTCTCCAGTCCCTTGAGCACCACCCAGGCATTGAAGGGCGACAGCGTCATGCCGGCACTGCGCATGATGGGCATCAGTTTTTCGTCGATGAGTTTTTTCGTCCCGCAAATGGCGCCTGCAATCACGCGGCCCTGGCCGTCGAGGTATTTGGTGCCCGAATGAATAATCAGATCGGCTCCGAATTTGGCAGGCTGCGACAGCGCTGGCGAGCAAAAACAGTTGTCAACGGCCAGCAAGGCGCCCGCCGCATGCGCCACGTCGGCCAGCGCGCGGATGTCGCAAACTTCGGTCAGCGGGTTGGTGGGCGTTTCGGCAAACAGCAGTTTGGTGTTGGGCTTGACGGCCGCTTGCCACTGGGCCACGTCGGTTTGCGACACGAACGTGCTTTCAACACCAAACTTGGCAAACTCGCCGCCAATCAGCCGGATGGTGGACCCAAACACCGACTGGGAGCAGATCACGTGGTCGCCGCTTTTAAGCAGCCCCATGCACATCAGCAATATCGCCGCCATGCCGCTGGCCGTGCCAATGCAGGCCTCGGTGCCTTCCATCGCTGCCAGGCGCTGCTCCATGCTCGTCACCGTGGGGTTGCCGAAACGGGAATAGATGTAGCCCTCTTCCTCGTTGGCAAAACGCCGCACCGCGGTGGCGGCATCGGGCTGAACAAAGCTGCTGGTCAGATAGAGCGCCTCCGAGTTTTCGCCGTACTGGCTTTTGTCCACGGCGGTTCGCACGGCCAGAGTGTCAGGATGCAGGCCTTCAGGCAGTTTTTTTGCGGTCATGGTCAATCAAGCCTCTTGCGAATTGGGCAGCGCCAGGCGCGACACATCCACATCGCCCTCCTCGCTCATTTTTTCGGCGGTATCGGCCCGCTGTGAATTCATCGCGGCAATGGTCTCGGCCGTCACGTCACCGGTGATGTAAACGCCATCAAAGCAGGAGGCGTCAAAACCATCGAGCTTGGGGTTGAGCGAGCCAATGGCACGCCGCATGCCCTCCACGTCCTGGTAAATCAGCGCATCGCAGCCGATCGCCTGGCGAATTTCTTCAATGCTGCGGCCGTGCGCCACCAATTCGTCCGCCGTGGGCATATCGATGCCGTACACGTTGGGATAACGCACAGGCGGTGCGGCGCTGGCCAGGTAGACCTTGCGCGCACCGGCATCGCGCGCCATCTGCACGATCTCGCGGCTGGTGGTGCCGCGCACGATGGAGTCATCGACCAGCAGCACATTGCGGCCCTTGAACTCGCTGGCAATCGCGTTGAGTTTCTGGCGCACTGATTTTTTGCGCACGCCCTGCCCCGGCATGATGAAGGTGCGTCCCACGTAGCGGTTCTTCACAAAACCTTCGCGGTAGGGAATGCCGAGCAGATGCGCCAACTGGGTGGCACTGGGGCGGCTCGATTCGGGAATCGGGATAATCACGTCGATCTCGTTGGGCGGCACGGTGGAGATGACCCGCTTGGCCAGCGTTTCACCGAGGTTGAGGCGGGCCTGGTAGACCGAAATGCCGTCGAGCACGGAGTCGGGACGCGCAAGGTACACAAACTCGAAAATGCAGGGCATGAGCTTGGCATTGACGGCGCATTGCTCGGCATGCACCGTGCCCTCCAGGTCAACAAACACCGCTTCGCCCGGCGCGATGTCACGCTCGAACTGGTGCGAGGTGCCTTCCAGGGCGACCGACTCGCTGGCCACCATCACGGTGCTGCCACCTTCGTTCTGGCCACGGCCCAGGCACATCGGGCGAATGCCAAACGGGTCGCGAAAGGCCAGCATCCCGTGGCCGGCGATCAGCGCCACCACGGCGTACGATCCCCTGACACGCTTGTGCACGCCACGCACCGCTGCAAACACATCGACCGGCTTGAGCGGCAAACCACGCGTGATTTTCTCCAGCTCGTGCGCCAGCACATTGAGCAACACTTCAGAGTCGCTGTCGGTGTTGATGTGGCGGTGGTCGGTATTGAAGAGCTCGGCCTTGAGTTCGGCCGCGTTGGTCAGGTTGCCATTGTGCGAAAGCACCAGGCCAAACGGGGCGTTGACATAAAACGGCTGCGCTTCGTCTTCGCTGTAGGCGTTGCCCGCCGTGGGATAACGCACCTGACCCAGCCCCACATTGCCTGGCAAGGCGCGCATGTTGCGGGTGCGAAAAACGTCGCGCACCATGCCCTTGGCCTTGTGCATGAAGAACTTGCGCCCTTGCTGCGTAACGATGCCGGCGGCATCCTGGCCGCGGTGCTGCAACAGCAGCAGGCCGTCATAAATCAGCTGATTGACCGGGGCTTTGCTGACGACGCCGACTATTCCGCACATGGTGTTTCGATCATGATGTATTGACCCATAAAAATTAATTCAGAACCTTTGCAAACTGTTCCGGCAGCACCGGCTTCAAACCCTTCAGCGTGGCCGTCAGCGCAACTGCACCCTGGGACTCCAGCCACCAGTTGCTTGACCTGAGCGCCGTCATGCTAATGACCACGGTGGCTGCCAGCAGCAGTATCAGGCCACGCACCAGGCCAAAGGCCGCACCCAGGGTACGGTCCACCGGACGCAAGCCCATGGCTTCAACCAGTTTCTTCAACAAAAAGGCCAGCAAACCGGCCGCGAATACCGCGGCAATGAATATCAGCACAAACGCCGCCGCATAGCGCACGGGTTCCGAAGCGGACTGCAGGGGCAGCAGGGTCGCCACTTGGGGCGCAGCCCATTGCGCCACATAAAACGACGCAGCCCAGCCCAACACCGACAGCACCTCGTACACCAGCCCACGCCAGGCGCCCACCACCAGGGAAACGAGCAACACCGCCAGCAAAATCCAGTCAAGCACCGCCACGTATCTGCAATCTGCTTATAAAGTCAGGATGGCGGCCGGCAAATCAAGGGTTTTGATCTTGCTGGCGGCCTTTTCAGCTTCGGCCCTGCTGACAAATGGCCCCACGCGGACCCGGGTGCGCTTGCCATTGTTGGTGTCGGCAACCTGCGTATAGGTTTTAAGACCGGCTTTTTCCAGCTTGAGGCGCACTTCGTGGGCCTTGGCGGCATCGGCAAATGCACCAACCTGCACCACCACACGGCCCTCAGCCCCGGCAACAACGGCTTTGGCAGCCGGCGGTGGGGTCTTGCCATTGAGCAGTGCACTGGCGCGCGACGCGTCGTCGCTCGCCACAGGCACCTTGGACGCAATTTTGGGCTCTACCTTGGGTTCCGGTTTGGGCTCGGCTTTTGCATCCGGCTTTGCTTCTTTTTTGATAGCTGTCGGCGCAGTTTCAACAATATCGGGAACCTGGATTGACGGCAAAATTTCTTCTTTGGGTGCAAGGCTGGCAGCGTCAGTCACTTTTTCGGCAGGAGCGATCGGCACGGGGATGACCAGCGGCTTGACCGTGCCTTTAGCGGGAATTTCAATCGGAATATCGACCGGAATGGGCCGCGGCTGCGTATCAAAAAGTAGCGGGAACCCCACCACGCCAATGAGCACCAGCACGGCCGCACCGATCAGGCGGTGTTTGGCGCGTTTGCGCATGACTTCCACGCTTTCCGCTTGAGCGGCTGATGCGGCAGTGGGAGCAGCGCTAGAGCCGCCCCGGCGGAAGTTAAAAAACGACATGGTATGGCTTGAATCCGTAAAGGGTTAAGGGTTCACGCGGGCTGGTCGACCACCCCAAGGCTTGGGGCTGGCCGGATTTATGCGGCCCTTATTCGACCCTACCCGCCATTAAGCGGCCAGGTGCGGCGCAGAAAGACGCGGCACGCCGCCCTTCAAAATGCCGCCCACCGTGAAGAACGAGCCGAACACCACAATTCTATCAGCGGGGTCTGCCGCCTTGACGGCCGCCTGCAACGCCTCCTCGGGGTTTTTGTAAGCATTGGCAGTCACGTCGGGGCGGGTTTCCAGCGCCCGCCATTTGGCGCGCAAGGCCTCGCCAGTGGCGGCCCGCGCCGTGGGCAAGTCCGTGAAATACCACTTGTCGATCATCGGGCTCACCCGCGCCAGCATGGGCGCCAGGTCTTTGTCGGCCATGGCGCCAAAGACCGCGTGTGTGCACGGGTAAAAGCCCATGGCATCGAGGTTTTCGGCCAGCGCCGCCACCGAATGCGGGTTATGCGCCACATCCAGCACCAGCGCAGGCTGGCCGGGAACGATCTGAAAGCGCCCCGGCAACTCCACCATGGACAGACCCACGCGTACGGCCTGGGCCGTCACGGGCAGCCGCTCGCGCAAGGCCGTCAACGCCGCCAGCACGCCAGCGGCGTTGAGCAATTGGTTGGCGCCGCGCAAGGCCGGATAAGCCAGCCCGGCATAGCGCCGGCCTCCTTTATCTTTCGAAGCCGCCCAGCTCCACTGCTGCTTGTCGCCCGAAAAATTGAAGTCATGGCCCAAGCGCCACAAATCAGCACCCAGCGCCGCTGCATGGTCAAGAACACTTTGCGGCGGCACCGGGTCGCTCACCACCACCGGTTTGCCAGCGCGCATGATGCCGGCTTTTTCCCGGCCTATGCTTTCACGGTCGGCTCCCAACAACTCCATGTGATCCAGGTCAATGCTGGTGATCACGGCGCAATCGGCATCCAATATATTGACCGCGTCCAGACGGCCGCCCAGGCCGACCTCCAGAATGACGACGTCCAGGCGGGAATCAGCCAGCAGTTGCAAAATGGCCAGCGTCGTGAACTCAAAGTAGCTCAGCGAAATTTCAGGGCCATTTTGAGTTCTAGCCGACTCGACACGGGTGAAGCACGCTACCAGATCAGTCGCATTGACGATGTCGCCACGGACCCGGCAGCGCTCTTCGAAATCCACCAGATGCGGCGAGGTGTAAACCCCGGTGCGGTAACCGGCCTGCAGCAAGATGGCCTCCAGCATGGCGCAGGTCGAGCCTTTGCCGTTGGTGCCGGCCACCGTGATGATGGGGCAATCAAATTTGAGGCCCATGCGCTGGGCCACGGCCCTGACGCGCTCCAGCCCCATGTCGATGCTTTTGGGGTGCAGGCGCTCGCAGTGAGCCAGCCAGTCGTCCAGTGTTGTGAGATGTTCCATACAGTCCCGCATTGTCGCGCAAGGCGGAAAACCCCTGGATGGCAGCGCGTTAGACCTTTCAGCGCGCGAAGCGATCAGTCGCAGCGATCAGCTGGGTCAGAATGCCGGGTTCGTTGTAGGCATGCCCCGCATCGGCAATCAAATGGAAGTCTGCCTCGGGCCAGGCGCGGTGCAGGTCCCAGGCGGTTTTAGCGGGGCAAGCCATGTCGTAGCGGCCCTGCACGATGACACCGGGAATCGCAGCGAGCTTGCCCGCATCGCGAATCAGCTGCCCCTCTTCGAGCCAGCCGTCGTGCACAAAATAGTGGTTTTCGATGCGCGCAAACGCCAGGGCAAATTCATCGCCGCCATGCTTGGTCATGGCCGCCGGGTCCGGCAGCAGGGTGATGGTCTGGCCCTCCCACAAACTCCATGCCCGGGCGGCGGCCAGTTGCGCGTCCCGGTCGGCACCCACCAGGCGCTTGCGGTAAGCCGCCATCAGGTCACCGCGCTCGGCCGGCGGAATCGGCGCCAGAAAGTCTTCCCACAGATCAGGAAACAGCCAGGATGCCCCTTCCTGGTAGTACCAGAGCAGCTCGGCGCGGCGCAGCGTGAAGATGCCTCGCAGGATGAGCTCCGACACCTGCTTGGGGTGTGTCTGGGCATAGGCCAGCGCCAGCGAACTGCCCCAGGAGCCGCCAAATACCAGCCAGCGATCCACACCCAGCAGCGTGCGCAGCCGCTCAATGTCGGCCACCAGATGCCAGGTGGTGTTGTTGTCCAGGCAGGCACTGGGGCGCGAACGGCCACAGCCGCGCTGGTCGAACAGCAGCACGCAATAGCGCTCGGGATCAAACAGGCGCCGGTGCTCCGTCGAGCAGCCCGAACCTGGCCCGCCATGCAGAAAAACCGCCGGTTTGCCTTGCGGGTTGCCACACAGCTCCCAATAAATCGAATGGCCATCGCCGGTGTCAAGCGTGCCCGTGCGAAATGGCTCTATGGGCGGGTAGAGGGTCGCAGCGGGGGTGGCCGAAGAAGTCATAGAGTTTCCATGAAAGTGAGATTCGCCAAATAGACGGGTTGCAGCATCGAGCGGCGTCAAAACGCCGATTTTGAACTGAATTATTCCCCTGTCGTTTCGCTTTCCCGCTCCTTCATTTTTTGGCAGCCTTTCCAGCGCCGTTCCCCTGGCCGCCAGTAGCTATGTATTTGATAGCTGTTTACGCCCGTCAAATATGGGCTAGAGGCTATTTCTTTAGATTTATGGCAAACTCACGGCATGATTATTGTTTACGGCATCCCCAATTGCAGCACCGTGAAAAAAGCCCGCGCATGGCTTTCCGAACAGGGCCAGAGCTACGAGTTTCATGACTTCAAGAAGCACGGCGTTCCACCGGAAAACCTGGCGCTGTGGGCGCAAGCCGTCGGCTGGGAAAAACTGCTCAATCGCCAGGGCAACACCTGGCGCAAGCTGGACGCTGCCGCCCAAGCCGCCGTGATGGACGCCGCCAGCGCGCAGGCCTTGATGCGGGCCCAGCCCAGCGTCATCAAGCGCCCGGTGGTGGACTGGGGGCAAGATTTCACAGTAGGGTTTGATGCGGTGGCCTGGGCTGCCCGGTTTTGAATCCATCAATACGCTGCGCCCCGAGCCGTCCACCGGTATTCCAGCTTTACCGTCGATTTACTGAACTCTGCGTGCCAAAACGACTCTGATTTATTAAAATTAGCGCTGTTGCCTGAGCGGCAAGCAAGGGACACCGAACCCGCTAAATTGGTTCAGCTTCAGCTAGGTGCTGAGAAGGAGTTCGCATCATGAAAATGGCATTCGTTAAAACACTGGCTGTGTCGGCCGTTGCCGGCGCAGCGGGTTTGATTTGTCTGCCGGCGTCGGCCATGGACATTCTGGCGCGAGTGATTTCCAGCACGCCGGTGGTGCAGCAGGTAGCCGTTCCCCGGCAGGTGTGCAGCAACGAAGCCATCATCACCCAAGCCCCAAAATCGGGCGCGGGCGCGTTGATGGGCGCGTTGGCGGGCGGTGCAGCCGGCAACGCCATTGGCAATGGGGGTGGTCGGGCAGCGGCCACCATGATCGGACTGGTGGGCGGCGCATTGATTGGTGACCGCATCGAAGGCCCC
>DASUIO010000016.1:0-3904 GCA_036279755.1 Polaromonas sp.
GCAGGGATGGCAGCGCCAGCGATACGGCAGCCAGCGTCACACTGCTGGCAAATCGTCGACGGGATACAAGGGGTTGGTGTTTCATTGCCGAGTCCTCACAATTCGTTTCTATAGCGTGAGCTTATCGGGGCGCAAAAAAAACCGCATCCGGGTCATCCCGTGCGGGTTATTACTGAAAGACCGGCCGCAGTTACGAACGGTTACCCATGTATGACTGACCCATCAGCGATAACCCGAGAAGAGAATGCCGATGTTGACAAGCAATGCCAAGGCCCAAATTGCCGAGCGGGCTTTGGCCAGATCAGCGACGTACATCATGATGTAAGCGATGCGCAGCACGATAAACAAGAACGCCAGAATGTCCAGCCGAGCCTGCCCCGCCTGCAGCAGGTGCGCAATGATGACGGCGGCAAAGAAAAACGGCAGCGCCTCGAAGCTGTTGGCCTGGGCGGCATTGGCCCGGGCGCGCCAGCCAGTCTGCCGCGCCAGCCAGGCGCGCGGGTTGTTGTTGTCGAAGCCGCCCTCGCGTTTGGGCGTGCTCATCATGCCGTACTTGGCGATCCCGGCGCACACCATGGGTAGCAAGGCGGCAACCAGAACGCACCAGTAAGCAATGGTGAAGCGTGCAAACGTCATGACGAACTCCCTTTTGTCTTGTATTTTTGCGCAGCGAGGGCGCCTATGCATTCATCGCCGCACTCACCGTCGATCCACCAGCGCGTGAGCAATCGTGCCCAAATCCACGTATTCGAGTTCACTGCCCACCGGCACGCCGCGCGCCAGACGGGTGACCTGCACACCGCGACTTTTGAGTGCCTGGGCGATCACATGCGCCGTGGCCTCGCCCTCGGCAGTGAAATTGGTCGCCAAAATGACTTCCTGCACTTCGCGCGAAGCCGCTGGCAGCGGCTCGCCATGCTCATCCCTGGGTACCACCCGGTCAAACAGTTTTTGCAGGCCGATGTCGTGGGGGCCCACGCCGTCGAGCGGACTGAGCTTGCCCATGAGCACGAAATACAGGCCCCGGTAGGCCAGCGTGCGCTCCAGCGCCGCCTGGTCAGCCGGCGTTTCAACCACGCACAGCTTGCTGCGGTCACGCTGCGGGTTAGCGCAGGTGGCGCAAACTTCCTGCTCGGTCAGGGTGTTGCACAGCGTGCAGTGCCGGATGCTGTTGACGGCATGCTCCAGGGCCCGCGCAATTTGCAGCGCGCCGGACTTGTCATGCTGCAACAGATGAAAAGCCATGCGCGCCGCCGACTTGGCTCCCACGCCTGGAAGCTTGCGCAGCGCCTGGGTCAGCGCCTCAAGCGCATTGGAAGTGGCCATGTATGAAGTGATTGCGAGAAAGGGAACGAGACCTGATCAGTTGGGGACCGAGCGATGGGGACATCAACGATGGTGTATTGCGCGTCCATCGGTCCGTCCCACAAAAAACTAAAAGGGGAACTTCATGCCGCCCGGAAGTGCCGGCATCCCTGAGGTCAGCTTGCCCATTTTTTCCTGACTGACTTCTTCGGCTTTGCGAACGGCTGCATTGAATGCAGCGGCCACCAGGTCTTCGAGCATGTCTTTGTCATCGGCCAGCAGGCTGGGGTCGATTTCAATGCGCTTGACGTCGTGTTTACAGGTCATCGTGACCTTGACCAGGCCAGCCCCGGATTCCGCCGTCACTTCCACAAAAGCCAGCTCGTCCTGCGCTTTTTTCAGGTTGTCCTGCATCGCCTGCGCCTGTTTCATGAGGCCTGCGAGTTGTCCTTTGTTAAACATATTTTTTCCTTCAAATTTTGGTTATAAAAAACTGATGTCGATCATATCGACTGCGTCACAACAGGCTTGATGCTGCCCGGAACAACCCTGGCGCCCCAGTCGCGGATCATGCCCTGCACCAGGGGGTCGTTGTGAATCATCTCTTCGGCGGCGCGCTGGCGCTCGGCCAGACCAGCGGCATTGCGTCGCGCCGGGGAGTCCGCCACAACGCCCACTTCCACAGCCAGCTTGAGAGCCGGGTCGCCCAGCGCCTGTTGCAGTGCAGCCTGCAGCTTCTCGCGGGCGGCGGGCTGGTTCAGTGATTCGCGCTCAACGCGCAAGGTCCAGACACCCCCCGCCTGGCTGCATAGCTCGGACTGCAAGGCCAGCTCGCGTGTCAGTGCGGCAACCGCTTCGGCGGCGACCAACTGGTTCACGGTCTGGCTCCAGGCGTCACCGAGCGGACTCGCCGCCAGGGATGCATTTGGCGCAAGGGCTTGCGGGGACTGCGCGGGCGCCGCAGATGGTTCAACAGGCGCTGCTGAATTTATGGCAATAGACACCCGATCGATATGCGCCAGAGCGTCATGGGATGCCTGAATTTTTCCTGGAGGAACTTCCGCTACAAGCTCAGCCAATGGTGTGACGGTCTGTGCCGCCTCCGCCCTTTTAGGCACCGCAGGCGCGCTGGCTTTAACCGGTTCAGGCTGTGACTTTTTTCCAGGCTCGGCGGCGCTCCCCGATGTAACGGCCGGAACGGCAGACACCCTTACCCCCGAGGGTTTGAAAGCCAGCAGTCGCAACAACACCATGGTCAAGGCGGCGTATTCGTCGGGTGCCAGGCCCAGTTCGCCGCGGCCATGAAGACACAGGCTGTAGAGCAGTTGGGTCTCATCGGCAGGCATGATGCGGGCCAGCCGCGCGGTCTCGGCGATTTCGGGATCAGCGTCATCATCTCCGGCGGTCATGTCGGGAACCGCCTGCAGCACCGCCATGCGCTGCAGCACCGTTGCCATTTCTTCCAGCGTGGAAGCGGCACTCAGGCCATTAAGCCGTAGCGCTTCAGAGGTCTCCACCACCACCCGGCCATCGCCTCGCGCCAGCGCGTCCAGCAGGCGAAACACATAACTGCGGTCCACGCTGCCCAGCATGGTACGCACGCTGGCCTCTTCAAGGCGGCCCGAACCAAAGGAAATGGCCTGATCGGTGAGCGACAAGGCATCGCGCATGGAGCCGCGCGCGGCGCGCGACAGCAGGCGCAAGGCCTGCGGCTCGGCCGGTACGTTTTCAGCGCCCAGCACCTGGATCAGGTGTTCGAGCACCGTCTCGGGCGCCATGGGCCGCAGGTTGAACTGCAAACAGCGCGACAGCACCGTGGCCGGCACTTTTTGCGGGTCGGTCGTGGCCAGCACAAATTTGAGATAGTCGGGCGGTTCTTCCAGCGTCTTGAGCATGGCGTTGAACGCCGTGTTCGTGAGCATGTGAACCTCATCAATCATGAACACCTTGAAGCGGCCCAGAACCGGCTTGTAAACCGCCTGCTCCAGCAACTGTGCAATTTCATCTACCCCGCGGTTGGACGCCGCGTCCAGTTCGGTGTAGTCCACAAAGCGGCCACTGTCGATGTCAATGCAGGCCTGGCAAACGCCGCAAGGTTCGGCGGTAATGCCACCCTGCCCGTCGACGCCGGTGCAATTGAGGGATTTGGCCAGAATGCGCGATACCGTCGTCTTGCCCACGCCCCGCGTGCCGGTGAAAAGGTAGGCATGGTGCAAGCGTCCGGTGCTGAGCGCATTGCCCAGCGCCTGCACCACATGCGACTGACCCACCATTTCAGAAAAATTTCGGGGGCGGTATTTGCGGGCAAGAACTAAATAGGACATTCAGGCATTCTAAATTCACTGACTCGCTTCATCGCTGGGTCGTTGCGACGCTAAAGCGCAAATCGGTGCTCGGCGGAGCACTGGCGATACCAGGGTTATTGCGAATTCCCTTATAATTCAAGGTGACGGGCCTTCCCGCATGGTGAGGCGGCCAACCGGGTCAGATGGGGAACCAAGCAGCCCTAACTGCGGAGCCAGTGCCGGGGTCGAGGCTCGTCAACTTATTTCAAAAGAAGCGCTACCTGGCGTGGGTTTCCAGCCGGTTTGTCTTCTCA
>DASUIO010000017.1:0-5903 GCA_036279755.1 Polaromonas sp.
CCCATCACCGGTGCTGCTCTCCTTCTCACGAGCGGGGAAGTTACGGGAAAAATTTTCGTCGTCGATGCGGCTGGCCCACTTCCCTGCGCGGTGAATGATGCCACCACCCTGACCGCGGCGGTGGGCGACATGGGAACCGCATACCTCGACGCTGAGGGACGGACAACCCCCGACTTTGCTGAACTGGGCGCCGGTGAGATTGGTGGGCTCACCCTCGCTCCTGGCCTCTACAAATGGGGTACCGATCTCTTGATTAGCACGGACGTCACCCTTTCGGGTGGTCCGAACGACGTCTGGATCTTCCAGGTGGCGGGAAAACTGAACCAAGCCAACGCTAAGCGGGTGACCCTGGCCGGCGGCGCATTGGCCAAGAACATCTTCTGGCAAGTCGCTGACAGTGTGTCCATTGGAACGACCGCGCACTTTGAGGGCGTCGTGCTAGGTAAAACGCTGGTCGCCGTGAACACTGGCGCATCGGTGAACGGCAGACTGATGGCACAGACTGCGGTCACTCTCCAAATGAACGCTGTCACACAGCCCGCCCCGTAAGGACGCAAGGAGCACCATGGCTGGGACCAAGGAGACGGCAACCAATGGGTTCGTTCTTGTTTCCGGCGTTTTCGATCTAAGATGAAGGGCCACGCCGTGGCGGCGCTGATGTTGACGCATATCACCATCGTCGCCATCACGGTGTTCCTGCATCGCCAGGGCGGCCGGTGAAGGATGACAAATGATTGACCTGAATTTCTGTACCGATACTATTCGAGTTCTGCTGCTCGGCCTGGTGCTGGCGGCCAGCGCGGGTGAGGCAACGGCCACTCTTGGGCAAGCACCCTCAACGCTCCCGGCATCTTCAACTTCGACCCCGGCGGTCGGCGCAAGAATGCTTGCAGCCACGTCAACCGCGCGGTCCAGTCTTTACACGCTTCACGAGGTTCAGCTTGAAAATGGGACAACCGTTCGGGAATATGCAACACCTGCGGGGCAGGTTTTCGCCGTGGCGTGGCGCGGGCCGGTATTGCCGGACCTGAGTGCATTGCTGGGTGGCTATTTCAATACATTCAAAGCCGAAACTGACCAGGCCCGCATGACGGGCAGACGTGGTTCACCAGTGAACATTGAACGCAACGGACTGGTTGTCAGGTCCAACGGGCGCATGCGAAACTTTTTTGGACACGCCTATGCGCCAGACTTGGTCCCGACCGGTGTCAATATCAAAGATGTACTTCAGTAAATTATTGTGTCGTGCCGCATTGATAGCTCTGGTTGCGACCGGGGTTACGGCTTGCGGTGGTGGCGGTGGTGGATCAGCCCCTGCACTGAATAGCGTACCGGGCACGCCCACGCTAAATAGTCTGCCCATTCCGCCGGCGGTGAGCAATGCGCTCAGTGTCACTGTAGACGCGGGCCCCGCTGGCACGGGCTACAACGTCAACCGCTTGTACACGGATGTCACCATCTGCCACCCGGGCAGCACCACCCAATGCCAGACCATTGACCATGTGCTGGTCGATACCGGCTCCACGGGCCTGCGGCTTTTGTCGAGCGCGATGGCACCCGCCTTGAACCTGAATCCGCAGACAGCCACCAGTGGTTTACCGTTGCTCAATTGTGCGCAGTTTATCGATAACAGCTTCGCCTGGGGCCCGGTGGCGACGGCCGATATTGTGCTGGGCGGCAAGACAGCAGCCAGTGTGCCGATTCAAATCATCGCGGACCCGGCGTTTGGCAGTCTGGCAGCGGCATGTTCGACAGGCACCTTAATGAATACAGCGGCCACACTAGGTGCGAACGGCATTATTGGGCTTGGATTGCTCAAGGAAGACTGTGGGGCAAATTGCACCAACATTACCAACAACGGTTTTTATTACACATGCACCACCGCTAGCTGCACGACCACCACCGGTGCGAAGGCAAGTATTGCCCAACAGGTGAAGAATCCGGTGCCCTTGTTTGCGGCAGACAACAACGGCGTGTTGATCGACTTGCCCGCCGTCAGTTCGGCTGGCGCGTCCAGCCTGAGCGGATCGCTGATTTTTGGCATCGGCACGCAAGCGAACAACCAAATGACGTCCGGTGGTGTTCTGACGACAAGCTCTTCGGGCGACATCACCACTTTGCTTGCCGGTCAAACCCTGAACACCAGCGTCATCGACACCGGATCCAATGGCCTTTATTTTGATTCCGGCACGATACCGACCTGCGAGGGGGGCGGTAGCGCCGGTTTTTATTGTCCAAGCTCACTCATCATTTTGTCGGCAACGCTGGTAGGCGCCAATGCGGTGAGTATTCCGGTTTCGTTTTCAATTGACAACGCGTTGGCGCTGTTTGCGGATGCCACCAAGGCGGTTCTTCCGGCTTTGTCCGGGCCCATCGGTGACGCGCATACTTTTGATTGGGGCTTGCCCTTCTTTTACGGGCGCCGGGTGTTTATTGGCATCGAGGGGCAGGCATCAGCGCTTGGAACGGGCCCTTTTTATGCATTTTGAGGCCTGCTGGCCGTAAGCTCCAATTCCCCGCTTGAACCCCAGTGACTGTTGCTTTTCGATCATTCGAGACGAAATCGTGACGGACCGCTTTGGGCACACTGCGGAAGACCACGAATGACTTCTGATCGGATGGAAACTGGGCAACCAGAAAGCTGTCATTGGCGACCAGCGGCAAACTGCAAAGCAGCCGTTCAACCAACAGTCCCAATGCAGGCGTTCAGGAGTGGTCCATCCAAGCACAGAGGCCCTTGAAACCGGCGGCAGCACAATCAGACACTACCAGAAACCAACCAGAATAGGCCTAGCGTTGAGGCAGCAGCTTGATGGTTTCCCGCAGGAAGGCTGGCAGGTCTGACGGCTGCCGAGACGTCACCAGGTTGCCGTCCACCACCACTTCGCTGTCCTGATACAGCGCACCTGCCTCGCGCATTTCCTCCGCTACGGAGTGGTGGCAGGTGGCGCGCCGTCCGCGCAACAGGCCGGCGGTGATGAGTATTTGCGGGCCATGGCAGATGGCAGCGACGGGCTTTCTGTCCGCAAAAAAAGCCTGCGCAATGCGCACTGCCGCTTCTTGCTTGCGCAGGGCTGCTGGTGCTTTTCCGCCGGGCAGAACCAGGAGGGCGTACTCGTCTGGGTTCACGTCCTTCAGCGCCTTGTTGGCCTCGACCTGGTAGCCATGCTTGCCATTGATCTTGCCGCGGCTGATAGAGGCGATATCAACATCGATACTCACTTCAAGCAGGCGATAGTAGGCCGCCAGAAGCTCGGAATCTTCGAAATGGTCCGCACTGAGGATGAGCGCTTTCATGGCACCCCCCTTGACCATGCAGCATCGCCTTTGCTCTGCAGGTTTTCCTGGACATGCCGCGAGCGCAATGCTTCGGCGGCGACGCGAGTCGACATGATGAAGACAAGCATGGCGGGTTGCTCCTTTCGGAAGAAGATGATGCGAACTTTCTGTTCATCCTACCGCTCTGTCGGGCGAGTGGGTTGATCTATCTCAAACTCAGCCGGCAGTCAACGCGCCAACATTTGCCCAGCCTGGATCACGCCAGATTCAACCCATCGAATCATCTTGCCCAATGGCGCGCAAAAAAGCGGGGGAGTCCATCCCATCACTCAACCGGGACACGCACCGGGTGGCCCGCGCCCGTTAGCTCGGCACTTCGTGAGGGGCTGCTTGTTCTTGACCTTCGGGGCTCATGCGTGCCCCTCGCGCCGCCAGATCAACTCGCCGTCGCGCCACACTTCGCGCACGCGATGGAAAGGCACCATGTGCAGCGAGCCGTCGTCCTCGATCACGTCAAATGAGAAGTGCTCGCCGCGCGCAAGATGCACCCGCTGGAACGGCACGCGGACGATCCGGTCGTCGATCCGGTCGTGGTAGCCAATCACGAACTTACCTTTGCCGAATTCCGGATCCCATTGGATGCGGTGAAGCAGGTCCTGAATCGGAGTCATTGGCGGGAGACGGCGAAGTCAATCATTCGGACTTTTTCCTCTTTGGGCGATGCTACCCGTTCTTTAAAGAGCTGCAATCAAGACTCATGAAATTGCTGCGCAACCAGGCAGCGTGTGATCGGCGCCAAGTCCATTTGCAGGTCCGGGAGCGGACCCGCTAAAAAATATGTCATTGAAACCAGTAGCAGGCCACTCATCACTGCGCTCATTGACATTTCGCAAACACCACGCAAGATTTCAGTTAATCATCCGCGATGTGTAAGGCCAAGGCTATTGCGAATGATCTTTGGTTTATGCAGTTCTTTGGCCGCACGTACATGGAGGGTTGTCATGAGATTCCATCTATTTGATCGACATCTTGAGGCTCACGTTCGCAGGTCCCTCGAATACCTGAAAGAGGCGAATCTGGCACAGGTCGAGCATCAAGCGGCCGCCGAGCACCATAGCGCTCTGGCCAGGATGTACGCGACGCGAATCGCCAGAATTGAAGCGGAAATGAACAACGCAGTCCTGCCACGCTCCCTGGTGACACGTCAGCGGCACGGGCAGGCAGGCGACGACGGTGAGTTCCCCAAGGTCGAGTCTGTTGTCGCCTATCCGTCGCGGGCGACGCGCCCTTGAGGGCGTGGGAAAGATGGCAGGGCAACGCCATGGTCATCGTCCGCCGATTTTGGCGCCAAATTTATGGGTTGCTTAACGGCACTTGTGGTGATGCTGATGGGTAAGTGCCGGTTATTGGATGGTTTCACTCTCGATGGGTGACTCCTGATGCCGCCGAAGATGTGAGCGCGTGTCCTCGTCAGCAAAACGGGCTGACAATTCGGGCATGAATCAAAACGTTCTTTATGCCCTGCTGGCTGCCGCGCTGTTTGGCGCAAGTACACCTTTCGCCAAGCTGCTGATTGGTGAGCTTTCACCCATACTACTGGGCGGGCTGCTTTACCTTGGCAGCGGGCTTGGCCTGGGATTTGCCAGGCTGATCCGGGATCGAGGCTGGAGAGCCTCCGGAATCGCTCGGGCAGAGTGGCCCTGGTTGCTGGGAGCCATTTTCTTTGGGGGCGTACTCGGCCCCATCGCTTTGCTTTTTGGGTTGGCACATGTCAGTGGTTCGACGGCATCGCTGCTGCTGAATTTTGAGGCGGTGCTGACAGCGGTTATCGCCTGGCTCGTATTCAAGGAAAACGCCGACCGACGGGTCGTGCTTGGCATGGTGTCCATCGTCGCCGGAGGCGCTGTGCTGTCCTGGCCGTCGGGCGAAATCGGTGCGTCAGACTGGCTGGGTCCTGTGGCGGTCGCTGCGGCCTGTCTTTGCTGGGCTATCGACAACAACCTGACCCGTAAAGTCTCGGCGTCCGATGCCTTGTTTATCGCCAGCAGCAAGGGTTTGATTGCGGGGACTGTCAATACCGCTCTGGCGCTCTCTTTGGGGGCCATGCTGCCCCCAACGCTCACGCTGTTGTCCACGATGTTGGTCGGCTTGCTGGGCTATGGCATCAGCTTGGTGCTGTTCGTGTTGGCGTTACGCGGCTTGGGAGCGGCACGCACAGGGGCGTATTTTTCTACGGCACCATTCATTGGGGCTGCCGTGGCACTGGGATTGCTCGGCGAGTCCGTCACCGCTGAGTTCTGGCTGGCTGCCGTCCTGATGGGGCTGGGTGTTTGGCTCCACTTGACCGAACGTCATGAGCATTCACACACGCATGAGCCGATCGAACACTCGCATCGGCATGTTCACGATATGCATCACCAACATCAACACGACTTCTTTTGGGATGGTGTCGAGCCGCACGAGCATTTGCATAAACATGCAGTCCTGACCCACAAGCACCCGCACTTCCCGGACATCCATCATCGCCACACACACTGATATCTCCGCGCTTGCTGATGCCGGGCAGCACAGTCTTGCCACCGCTTGAGTTCTGCCTTGGCAAACCATCCGGAAAGCAGCTTGAT
>DASUIO010000018.1:0-4195 GCA_036279755.1 Polaromonas sp.
GCAGACGCGAGCGCCAAGCAACGCAAAAAGGCCGTGGTGTTCTCGGAAGATTTGCTGTTCACCCACCGGGGCTTGAGCGGCCCGGCGGTGCTGCAGATTTCCAGCTTCTGGCGCGACGGCCAGCCCATCCGCGTCAACCTCGCGCCCGGCCTGGATTTGCCCGCAACGCTGCTGCGCGCCAAGGCCACCTCGAAAAAGCTGATTGCCAACGAATTGGCCAGCCTGGTGCCCAGCCGCTTGGCCGACGCCTGGGTGAGCCAGGACCCGGCTTTGCAGCGCCCCATCAGCGAAGCCACCGACAAGGCCTTGCTGGCATTGGCGCAGCGCCTGGCCGACTGGGAACTCACGCCCACCGGCACCGAAGGCTACAAAAAGGCAGAGGTCACCCTGGGCGGCGTCGATACCCGGGACTTGTCCTCGCAGACCATGGAGTCCAGGCAACCGGGCCTGTATTTCATCGGCGAAGTCGTTGATGTGACCGGCTGGCTGGGCGGTTACAACTTTCAGTGGGCCTGGGCATCGGGCTTCGCCTGCGCAGAGGCGTTGGCGGCCCGGCACGTAGCGCAGGTAGCATAATTCGCTCTCGCAGGAAAATTCCCGCACAAATCCTGGAAATGGGGTTTCACGGCACCCCAGCCCGTCGACGGGCCATATCGTGGCTTGGAGAAAATGCTTCGGCTATAATCTTAGGCTTTGCTAGCAAACCCGCACCTGGCCTGATCCTGATCAGATCACTGAAGGTGCCTCCTATTGGATCAACTCATCAATGACCACCATTCGCGTAAAAGATAACGAACCCTTCGACGTCGCGCTGCGCCGCTTTAAGCGCACCATCGAAAAACTCGGCCTGCTGACCGACCTGCGCGCCCGCGAGTTTTACGAAAAACCAACGGCCGAGCGCAAGCGCAAGAAGGCAGCCGCCGTCAAGCGCAACTACAAGCGCATCCGCTCCATGCAGTTGCCCAAAAAACTGTACTAAAAAGTACGGCCTTCCGGCAGCTCAAAAGCCCGCAAGAGGACGCTCTGCGGGCTTTTTCAATTTTCAGCTTATAAACGCGCCCTTTCAGGAGCCTGCAATGTCACTCAAAGACCAAATCACCGAAGACATGAAGAACGCCATGCGCGCCAAAGACAGCGAGCGCCTGGGCACCATCCGCCTGCTGCTGGCCGCCATCAAGCAAAAAGAGGTTGATGAACGCGTGGTAGTGGACGATGTGGCCGTGGTCGCCATCCTCGACAAGCTGATCAAGCAGCGCAAGGATTCGATTGAGGCGTTTCAAAAGGCTGCGCGCACTGATCTGGCCGACAAGGAAGCGGCAGAAATCATCGTGCTGCAGGCTTACCTGCCCGCGCGCCTGAGCGCCGACGAGGTCACGGCCGCCGTGAAATCCATTATCGCTGAGCTGGGCGCGAGCGGCCCTGGCGACATGGGCAAGGTGATGGGTGCTGTAAAAACCCAGCTGGCGGGCAAAGCCGATATGGGTCAGGTGTCCGCGGCAGTGAAAGCAGCGTTGGCGGGTTAACTTCAGGCGCCACCGGGTTCATGGCTACGTGCGGCCGTATCCATTGCGCCAGCATCTCAAAATATCCTTATTTTGAGGCGCTTGCGCAAGGAAAAATCAGGACCCCGCCACCTTCATGCGGTTGACCAATATCGAACCCACGGTTTTGGCGCCATAGTTGTAGGTATCCGCGCCCACGGCCTGGATGCCCTTGAGCATATCCCTGAGGTTGCCGGCAATGGTGATTTCTTCAACCGGGAATGCGATCTGGCCGTTTTCTACCCAAAAGCCGGAAGCGCCACGCGAGTAGTCGCCCGTCACGTAGTTCACGCCCTGCCCCATCAGCTCCGTCACAAACAATCCCCGGCCCAGTTTGCGCAGCATCGCGTCAAGGTCGTCACCCGCGCGCGTCTGCCGGCTGGTGAGCGTGAGGTTGTGCGAGCCCCCGGCATTGCCCGTGGTGCGCATGCCCAGCTTGCGGGCTGAATAGGTGCTCAGGAAGTAGCCGGCCACCCGTCCTGCGTCTACCACCTTGCGAGCGCTGGTTTTCACACCTTCGCCATCGAACGGCGCGCTGCCCTTGCCCTTGAGCAGATGCGGGTCTTCGGCGATGTCAATGTGTTTGGGGAAAACCAGTTTACCCAGGCTGTCCGCCAAAAACGTGTTCTTGCGGTATAGCGCACCGCCGCTGATGGCCTGCACAAAGCCGCCCAGCAGGCCTGCCGCCACCGGGGACTCAAACAGCACCGGGCACTCGGTGGTGGGAATTTTCCGGCTTTTGAGGCGCGCCAGTGCGCGTTCGGCGGCATAGCGGCCCACCGCTTCAGGGCGGGCCAAGTCGGTGGCGTCGCGCATGGAGCTGTACCACGCATCGCGCTGCATCTGGCTGCCCTTGCCGGCGATGGGCGCCACGGAAATGCTGTGGCGCGAGCTGGCATAACCGCCGCGGAAACCCTTGCTGTGGGCGCTGAAAAAATGGCTTTGCTGGGCCGACACGCCAGCCCCTTCGCTATTGGTGATCAGGCGGCTCGTGCCCATGGCAGCGGCTTCGCACTGCAAGGCCAGCTGGGCGGCCTCTTCAGAGGTGATGGCCCAAGGGTAGAACAGGTCCAGCGCCGGGTACACGCGGGCGATGTCGCGCTCGTCGGGCAGGCCAGAAGTCTCGTCTTCTGCCGTGAAGCGCGCAATGTCGTAGGCCGCTTTCACGGTTTGCACAATTGCCGCTTTTGAAAAATCGCTGGTGGCCGCATTGCCGCGCTTTTTGCCGAGGTACACCGTGATGCCCAGCGACTTGTCGCGGTTGCGCTCCACGCTTTCGAGCTCGCCCTTGCGCACGCTGACCGAAAGACCACAGCCCTCCGAGGCCTCGGCTGCCGCATCACTGGCACCGAGCTTCTTGGCATGGGCCAGCGCACTGTCAACCAGATCCTCAAAAAAGTCCCGGTGGTAGCTGAACCCGGCCTCGGGCTGGCTGGTCTTGAGGCGGGATGCTTTTTTGGCTGAACGGGTGGAGAATATTTGAGTCATATGGGTCGCTATGATACTGACTGCTATGAACAACAAGACTATTAAGGCTAACAAAGCCACGAAGGGCTATTGGTCCAACGGCCGATTCGTCAAACCCGAAGAGATCGACGCCGAGGAAGTGGGACCGCCCAGCAAAACGCAGCTCAAGGCCGAGGCCGATGAAAAGCAGGCGCTGGGCGAAGCGCTGCTGACCCTGCGCGCCGACCTCATGGCGCGCCTGGACCTGCCCGTCAAATTACTCGATGCCATTGCCGAGGCCAAGCGCATCACCAACTTCGAGGGTAAGCGCCGCCAGATGCAATTCATCGGCAAACTGATGCGGCCGCTCGACCCCGAACCGATTCGCGAAGCCATCAGCGAGCAGCAGGGCGGCTCGGCGCAGCTCACGCTGACCCTGCACCTGGCCGAGCAATGGCGCGACAAGCTGATCGATTCGGACGATGCGCTGGGCCGCTGGCTCACCGAGCATCCCGACACCGACTCGCAACAATTGCGGGCCCTCATCCGCCAGGCCCGCAAGGACGCCAAGCCCGAAAAACCCGGCGAAGCGCCGCGCCACGGCAAGTCTTACCGCGAAATTTTCCAGATAGTCAAGCAAGCGCTTAGCCAGGAAACCAAAGAACAACAGGAGCCCGACGCATGAGCGCCCCCTACGATTCAGTCAAGGTGGGCATCGTCTCGGTCAGCGACCGTGCTTCGGCCGGTGTTTATGCGGACAAGGGGCTGCCGGCGCTCAAGGACTGGCTGACACGCGCCCTGCGCAACCCCATCACGTTTGAAGAACGGCTGATTCCTGACGAACAGCCACGCATCAGCGCCACGCTGATTGAACTGGTCGATGCCGGCTGCTCACTGGTGCTGACCACAGGCGGCACCGGCCCGGCGCTGCGCGACGTGACGCCAGAAGCCACGCTGGCGGTGGCGCACAAGCAAATGCCCGGCTTTGGCGAGCAAATGCGGCAGATCAGTTTGAAATTTGTTCCCACGGCGATCCTGTCGCGCCAGTGCGCCGTGATTCGCGACAAAAGCCTGATCCTCAACCTGCCCGGCCAGCCCAAGTCGATCCAGGAGACGCTGGAAGGACTGAAAAATGAAGCGGGCGAATCAATCGTGCCCGGTATCTTTGCCGCCGTTCCCTATTGCATTGACCTGATAGGCGGGCCCTA
>DASUIO010000019.1:0-7326 GCA_036279755.1 Polaromonas sp.
CGGCCAGAACTCGGCCAACCATGCGGCGCACGAGCGCCTGGACGCGGCGTTCGGCGTCAAGACCATCTATGTGCCATTCAAGGGCACGGGCGACATGGCCACCTCCGTCATGGGCGCGCAAGTGGATGGTGCGATCACCTACACCGCGTTTGCCATCAACAACAAGACCCGTATCCGCCCGCTGGCCGTGGCAATGGAAAAACGCCACCCGTTGATGCCCGATGTGCCCACGTTCAAGGAGTTGGGCGTGGACTGGGTGGACGGTGCCTACCGCGGCGTTGGCGTGCCCAAGAACACGTCGCCGGAGGTCCGCAAGAAGCTTTCCGACTTGTGGGCCGCGCTCAACAATGACCCGGAGATGAAGGAACTCGCGGCCAAAAACGGCTTTGAGCTGGTCAACGTGGGCACGGACCAGATGGACGCGTTCATGAAGGACAAAGTGCGCCTGTACACCGAGGGTGCGCAGCGGCTGGGCCTGGGTAAAAAGTAACAGCTTCCGCCCTCCATCGGACAGGGGTTCAGCGCAGTTCGGGGGATGGTCGGCGTCCCTGTTGTGCGCTGGCGCCTTTGCCTGTGAAGCGCTGCATTCCGCACGGGGGCCGCCAGATGTCGCTGGCAATCGCCGCCGGACTGGATCCGGGGCGGCAACGAAAGTTATCCCGATCTCTTCCAGCCTTATGGCTGGCTTTCCCGATGGTGTGAAAGTGGACAACAGCTTCGTGACGCTACGAGAGCTGCGGGGTATTGGCTTTGAAGGCAAAGCCGACCTCTATCGCGAGATGACGATCCTGGCGAGCTGATCGGCTGTCCCGTACCGGCCATTGACGGCTGCGCAGGGATGTTGACCTGTGCCGCAGCGGCACAGGGTTGCCCGCCATCGATAGCGTGAACAGGCCCTAGTCGGCCGTGATGCCCGCAGTCTTGATGGTCTTGGCCCAGAACTCGGTTTCGCGCCGCACCAGGGCATCCAGCTCGGCAGGCGGCATGTAGCGAAGGTCAATTCCGGCGGCAGCGGAGCGGGTCTTGGTTTCCGGCAGATCCAGCGCCTGCTTGATCGAGGCCGAGAGCTTGTTCACCACGTCAGCAGGGGTGCCGGCAGGGGCGAAGATTCCGACCCAGGCTTCCAGCTCGAAGCCCTTGAGTCCGGCTTCGGCCGTCGTCGGCACAGCAGGCAGGCCAGGGTGGCGCGTCTTGCCGGCAACGGCCAAACCCTTGAGCTTGCCGGCCTGCACATGACCCATCACCGAAGGTGGCGTGGTGATGAACACCTGCACCTGGCCGGAGAGCACGTCCTGGATGGCCGGTCCGGAGCCGCGGTAGGGAATGTGAACCATGCTGGTGCCGGTTTGCAGTTTGAACATCTCGGTACCGATGTGCGAGAGCGAGCCGTTGCCCTGCGACGCATAGCTCAGCTTGCCGGGGTTGGCTTTCAGGTAGGCAATGAATTCCTTGAGGTTGTTGGCGGGTACCGAAGGATGGGTGGCGATCACGTTTGTCGCTACCGTGATCAGTGCGACCGGTGCCAGGTCTTTTTGCGCCCAGGGAAGCTTTGCGGACAGAGCCGGGTTGCCCACGTGATAGGCCGAGTAGGAGGTCAGCAGGGTGTAGCCGTCAGGGTTGGCACGGGCCACCTGCCCATAGGCCACGTTGCCACTGCCGCCGCCCTTGTTGTCGACGATGACCGTCTGGCTCATGACGCGGGACAGTGGCTCACTGAGCAAGCGGGCCGAAGCGTCTACAAACCCGCCCGGTGGATTGGGCACCACCAGGGTAATCGGTTTGCTCGGGAAGGGCTGCGCCAGTGCCAGGCCGGTCAGCAGTGTGGCGCAAGCGGCCAGCACCGCGGTGCGGGCGGAACGGATCTTCGTCGTGGTTGTCATGCTTTGTCTCCTTAAAAAAATCAGTAGCGGCCTGAGAGCAATGTGCCGGCGTTGGGCACGCGGCGCTCCAGGCCCAGGTTTTTGAGCAGGGCCCAGGTCGTGCACACGGCGCTGGACACCACCGGCAGTCCGCTGGCTTGCTCAATCAGCGGCACCGAGGCCAAAGAGGGCATCTGCACGCAGGCCGAGGCCACGATGGCGTCGGCCCCGCGCACATTGAGTTGCTTCCACAGCTCGGCCGGTGCCTTCGGGTTGCGCGCACCGACTTCAAGGTTGTCGGGGATTTCCAGCGAGATGCTGTCAATCACCTCGATACCCTCGTTTTCAAGGTACTCGATGACCAGACGGGTCAGCGGCACCATGTAAGGCGCAATGATGGAGACGCGCTTGGCGCCTAGCGCCTGCAGGCCTTCGACCAAGGCGCCGGCGCTGGTGCTGATAGGGGTCGGGGCGCCGTTGGCCACCGTGACTTCGTGCAGCCGCCGCTGCGCTTCGCGGTGATAACCCTTGCCCATGCTCATGATGGCGACCAGGCAGGCATAAGCCATGGTGTCCACCCGCGCATCCGACAACTCCAGGGCACAGCGGTCGGAATCGCGGTCCATGGCTTGCAGTTGCTCCTTGGTGACTTCCTTCATGCGCATGCGGCTGGAATGAAAGCTGAAGCGCTCGGGCAGCACCTGCTCGCGTGCGCGCAGCATGGCCGGGATCTCGGTTTCCATGGTGGTGTTGGAACTCGGGACGATCAGTCCCATGCGGTAGTTTCGGCTCATTCGGTCGGGTTCCTTTTTTGAAGGGCAGGTCGCTCATGGTGGCGGTTTTGATCCATACTCACAAATACATAATATCGATCGAACCATACCTGGATCAAATCAATCATGGAATTTCGGCAGTTGCGCTACTTCGCTGTGCTGGCAACGGAGCTGAGTTTCACGCGGGCGGCGCGCAAGCTCCACGTTTCGCAGCCGCCGCTGAGTTACCAGATCGCGAACCTGGAAGCCGAACTGGGCGCCCGCCTGTTCAACCGGACCAGCCGCAGTGTCGAGCTCAGCGAGGCCGGCAAGGCCCTGCTGCCGCACGCGCTGGCGGTGCTGGAACGTATCGACGACGCGCGTGGCCATGTCCGGCGCGTCGCCGAAGGCGTGGAGGGTCGCGTCAAGCTGGGGCTGGCTGGCTCGCATTTCCTCGGACCCCTCCCCCGATTCATCAAGCAGTTCCGTGAGCGCCGGCCGGGCGTTGAAGTGGTGCTCCACGAAATGCGGCCGGCCGATCATGTTCAGGCCTTGCGCGAGGGACGACTCGACCTCAGCGTCTCGCGCAGCGCACCGGCCGATGGAGAGCTCAAGGCCGCGCTGCTTTGGCGCGACCCTGTGGTTGGCGTCGTGCCGCTGGGGCACCGGCTGGCGGAGCGTACACGCATCCGTGTGGCCGAGCTCAAGGGCGAAGACTTCGTGTTTTTGCGGCTCGACTCGTCCGCCTTCGCCCAGCGCGTATTTGATGCCTGCGTGGCGACCGGGTTTGCGCCTCGCATCGTGCAGGAAGTGGTCGAGATTCCCGCCGTGCTGAACCTCGTCGCGGCAGGGCTGGGTGTGTCTCTGGTGCCTGCCTCGCTGGCGCGCCTGCGGCAGGACGCGGTGGCGGTTTGCAGCTTGGGGCGCGAACTGCAGGCGTCCGGGGTCAGCGGTGACGTCTACCTGCTGCGCCGAAGCGGCGAGCAGCCGCCCGCGGTACACGAGTTTGCCGAGGCGCTGCGCGTCTGGGCCAGTAGCCGGACTGCCGGCGACAGCGTCGCCTGAGGGAAGCTGGTTGCACCCCGCGTGCAGGCGTCACAATGCGCGTTGGAGATTTTAAAAATGACCACCCCGAACCCCGTCACCGAACCGCGCCAGTTTCTTGAGCATCTCTATCGCGCCGCCGTCGCCCGCGCCCTCCCGCGACACAACACGGGGGCCTACCTGCCCGAGCCTCCCAAAGGACGAACCATTGTCATTGGCGCGGGCAAGGCGGGCGGCTCCATGGCGCAGGCCGTCGAGGCCTTGTGGCCGGCCGACGCTCCGCTTGAAGGCCTGGTCGTCACGCGTTATCACCATATTCCGCCGCGGCCTGAGGGCCTGAAGCAGCGCATCGAGATTGTCGAGGCGGCCCACCCGGTGCCCGATGCCGCGGGCCTGGCTGCCGCGCAGCGCATTCTGGCCATGACGCAGGGCCTGACCCAAGACGATCTGGTGCTGTGCCTGATTTCGGGTGGCGGCTCGGCGCTGCTGACCTTGCCGGCGGACGGCCTTGGCCTGGAAGAAAAACAGCGAATCAATAAAGCACTGCTTGAGAGCGGCGCCAACATTGCCGAAATGAACTGCGTGCGCAAACACCTTTCGCGCATCAAGGGCGGTCGGCTGGCCGCAGTCTGCGCGCCGGCCCGCGTGGTCACGCTCACCATCAGCGACGTGCCGGGCGATGATCCTTCCATCATTGCCAGTGGACCGACCGTGCCGGATGCCAGCACTTGCGCCGACGCGCTGGCCATCCTCAAGCGCTACAACATTGAAGTGCCGGCTGCCGTGCTGGCGCAGCTTGAAAGTGGTGTGCTGGAAACGCCCAAGCCCGGCGATACAGCCTTCAAAGGCCATGAAGTGCACTTGATTGCCACGCCGCAGCAAAGCCTGGAGGCGGCTGCCGCAGCGGCCCAGGCCGCCGGATTGCCCGCCTACATCCTGAGCGATGAAATGGAAGGCGAGTCACGCGAAGTCGGCAAGGTGCATGCGGCACTGGCGCGCGCCGTGGCGCTCAGGGGCCAGCCTTTCCAGAAGCCGTGCGTGATTCTGAGTGGCGGCGAGACCACCGTCACCGTGAGAAAGCAAGCGGAAGGCACGCCGCGAGGACGCGGCGGCCGGGCGGGTGAATTTTGCATGGGGCTGGCGCTGGCCTTGCAAGGCCAAGCCGGCGTATACGCGCTGGCGGCTGATACCGACGGCATTGACGGCGTTGAAGATAACGCAGGTGCATTTGTGGCGCCCGATACCCTGCGGCGTGCGTTAGCGGCCGGCATGAAGATAGACCCCTACCTGGATCGCAACGATGCCTACGGCTACTTTGATCCGCTGGGTGATCTGGTCATTACGGGGCCGACGCACACCAATGTCAACGATTTCAGAGTGCTATTGATTTTATAGCTATTTGTGCCCGTGAATACTGGGTTGTAAGCCGGTTTTTTCCTTGGATTCATGGCAGGACGACGGTCACGACGCTGTGTTAGTCTCCCGCCATGTTGAAACGCACTCCCTCCTTCCTGCGCCATGTCGGCCCGGGCGTGATCACCGGCGCCGCCGATGACGACCCGTCCGGCATTGCCACGTACACGCAGGCGGGCGCACAGTTTGGCACGGGGCTGGTCTGGACAGTGTTCCTGTCGCTGCCTTTCATGATCGCGATCCAGCTGGTCAGCGCAAGAATCGGGCGCGTCACCGGCAAAGGCGTGGCCGCCAACCTGCTGGAACACACGCCAAAGCCGTTCCTGATGGCCATGGTGGCGCTGCTGGTGATTGCCAACACCATCAACATCGCTGCCGATATTGCCGCCATGGGCGAGTCGCTGCAGCTGGTGCTGGGGGGCGGCAGCCATTTTTATTCAGTGGCTTTTGGCGTGATCACGGTGCTGCTTCAGGTGTTTGTGCCTTACCGCAAGCTCGCGCCCATCCTGAAGTGGCTGACGCTGTTTCTGTTTGCCTACGTGATCGCCGTGTTCCTGGTGCAGGTGCCCTGGGGTCAGGTGCTTTACGACCTGGTGATTCCGAAGCTGCAATGGACGTCTGGTTACTGGATGATGATTGTGGCGCTGCTGGGCACGACGATTTCTCCTTACCTGTTTTTCTGGCAGGCCTCGCAGGAAGTTGAAGAACTGAAGCTGAAGGGCGCGGGCTGCGGCACTGAAGCGGAAATACGCCGCGATCTGCGGCGCGTCAAGCGCGACACCTACTTCGGCATGTTTTTCTCCAATGTCATCGCATTTTTTATCATCGTGCTGGGCGCTGCCGTGCTGTACACGGCCGGCATTCGCGATGTCACGTCGGCAGCTCAGGCGGCGCAGGCGCTGCGCCCGCTGGCCGGTGAATTTGCATTTGCCCTGTTTGCCGGCGGCATTATTGCGACCGGCCTGCTGGCCGTGCCGGTGCTGGCGTCGTCAGCGGCCTATGCGGTGGCAGAAGCGTTTGGCTGGCCCGAGGGACTGGAGCGGCGCTGGTTTGAAGCCAAACGGTTTTACGCCATCATCACGATCGCCACCGTGGTGGGAACCGGCCTGGACTTCTCGTCCATCGATCCCATGAAAGCGCTTTTCTGGAGCGCCGTAATCAACGGCGTGGTGGCGGTGCCCATCATGGTGGGCTTGATGCTGCTGGCCAGCAAAAAGACGGTCATGGGCAGTTTCACCTCGGGTCTCAAGACCACCTGGTTTGGCTGGGGCGGTGTGGCGGTGATGGGCTTTGCCGTGCTGATGATGTTTTGGGATTTGGTTCATTAGCGCTTGTCAAGGCGGGCGTCAGCGCAGGCGGGCCGGTGACAGCTCGGCCGCCTCGACGCCGTGGCGGGTCAGTTCGGCCGGCAGGGCCACATTACGCAGCAGGGCATCGGCCAGCGCGCTGGCACCAGCCGCGCTCTGGATGCCGTAGCCGCCTTGCGCCGCCAGCCAGAAAAAATCGGGGCAGGCGCCATCCCAGCCGATCACCATCTCGCCATCGGGCACAAACGAGCGCAGCCCGGCCCAAGTGCTGGTGGGGCGGCGGATGCGCAAGCTGGAGACGGATTCGATCTGGTGAATGCCCATGGCAATGTCCAGCTCCTCGGGCGCTACATCGTGCGGCACGGTGGGGTCGGCGTTGGCGGGCGAGCCCAGCAGTTGGCCGGCGTCGGGTTTGAAGTAATAGCTTTCGTCCACGCCCACCACGGCTGGCCAGCCGGAGGCGTCCACGTCCTGCGGTGCCTTGAAGGTGAAGGCGCTGCGCCGGTGCGGCACCAGCCCAATGGGCGCGGCACCAAACAGGCCCGCCAGTTCGTCGGCCCAGGCGCCAGCGGCGTTGACCACGGTGCGCGCGCGCAGCGTCTGGCCGTCGGTAAACTGCAGCGCCCAGCCTTGTGCATCATGCCTGGCCTGGATCAGCGTGGTGCTGGTGCGCAGCTCGCCGCCCTGTTGCCGGAAGCCGCGCAAAAAGCCCTGGTGGAGGGCATGCACGTCGATGTCCTGCGCGCCGGGGTCGTACAGGGCACCGTGCACCATGTCGGGGCGCAGGCAGGGAACAAGGGCCAAGGTGTTGCTGGCGTCCAGCACTTCAAGATCGGGGCAGCTCGCCGCCAGTTCGGCACGGGTGTGCGCCATCAGCGCTTCCTGCCCGGGCGTGGCCAGGTACAGCGCACCCCGGGGCTGCATGAGCGGTGCGTCGGCAAAGCCTTCGGG
>DASUIO010000020.1:0-7617 GCA_036279755.1 Polaromonas sp.
GTCTGGCTTGATCTTCAAGCCGCATTCCAGCGTTCCCCGGAGGCACGCAGAATGGGAATGCCGCAACAGGCCCTCTTCAGGGATTTCAGGCCGCTGGTTCGCTTGTGCCGCGCAGCTGGAATTCAGGGCCCGCCAAATGCGCCACATGGCTACCCAGTTCTCGGCCAACTGCACGTAGTCGAGCGCCGAACGCACATACGGCTCATACAGATTGGGTTTGCACGGATGAGGCAGGATCTGGTCCACGCCCCGTCCGGTCATGACATCCCCGCATAAAAAAAGCGATATGGGAGCGAAGCGCGCAGCCGGCTCTTGATGTTTCGGATTCACGGCGACGCCCCCTTGGGAAATATTTAGCCGATCGGCGAGCACCCTTTTTTCGCCCTTTTTGGAATCCTAAAAGCCGCAAGGAATAGTTCGTTTGACATGCATCAAACGGGGCGGTCAAGGCCCTGCTGGATTGTTGTTGATGCCTTGCGCCATCGACAACGCCGCTAATTGTTATCAGCCCGGCTGGTCCGTCGGATAGAGGAGATGGACGAACGGAAGCTCGACGTACTCCATTCCTGATTTGCGCTCCGCCTGTCCGAAAATGTGATTTCCCGACGGACTTTCATCGGCAAGTCCGGTACAGCGCAAGTATTTGAAATTAGCTGGTTTGAACCGTTGCCGCCCGCTTCTGCAGAATCTCGAACGCTGGCAGCGTCTTGCCTTCGAGGATTTCCAGAAAGGCACCGCCGCCGGTGGAGATGTAGCCCACTTGCTTTTCGATGCCGTATTTGGCGATGGCGGCCAACGTGTCGCCACCGCCGGCAATCGAGAATGCACTGCTTTCAGCAATGGCGCGGGCAATGCCTTCGGTGCCCTTGGAAAAGGCATCAAACTCAAACACACCGACCGGTCCATTCCAGACAATGGTGCCGGCCGCCATGAGTTGCGCCGCCAATTTCGCGGTGGTTTCAGGGCCAATATCCAGAATCAGGTCGTCGTCGGCCACGTCGGTGGCGGCTTTGACGGTGGCAGGCGCGTCGGCCGAGAAAGTCTTGGCGCAGACCACATCGGTGGGAATCGGCACTTCAGCGCCGCGGGCCTTCATGGCATCCATCACGGCTTTGGCTTCAAGCAACAAATCGGCTTCGGCCAGGCTTTTCCCGATGTTCAGGCCGGCTGCGAGCATGAAGGTATTGGCAATGCCGCCACCCACGATCAGTTGGTCCACATTGGCCGCGAGGGACTTGAGGATGGTCAGCTTGGTCGAGACCTTGCTGCCCGCCACGATGGCGACCAGCGGCCGACGCGGATTGGCCAGCGCCGTCGAAATGGCATCCATCTCGGCGGCCAGCAGGGGTCCGGCGCAGGCAATCGGGGCATATTGCGCAATGCCGTAGGTTGAGGCTTCGGCCCGGTGCGCCGTCCCAAACGCATCATGCACAAAGATGTCGCACAGGGCAGCCAGCTTGCGTGCCAAAGCCTCGTCGTTCTTCTTCTCGCCCTGGTTGACGCGGCAGTTCTCCAGCAGCACCAGCTGACCGGGCTTGACGTCCACGCCATCGACCCAGTTGGAAACCAGCGGAATCTCGCGCTGCATCAGCTCACCCAGCCGCCTGGCCACGGCAGCCAGCGAGTCTTCCGGCTTGAATTGGCCTTCCACCGGGCGCCCGAGGTGCGAAGTCACCATCACGGCGGCGCCGGCGTCAAGCGCCATCCGGATACAGGGAATGGAGGCGCGGATGCGGGTATCTTCGGTAATGTGGCCGCTGTCGTCCAGCGGAACATTCATGTCGGCACGGATGAAAACGCGCTGGCCTGCCACCTTGCCGCTGGCGCACAAATCGGAAAAACGGATGAAATTCATGAACAATTCCCAAAAAGACTGGCGTTAATTGTATGAGTCGCCATCCCGGGAATTTTCCGGCCCGGGATGGCGCACGCTACCAGCCCAGCCCCAAATGCAGCGGCAGGTAAACCGCCATGCCCGCAACAATGGTTCCAAGCACGCCGCCGCGCCAGTAAAACCAGGCGGCGCCAGCAACCGTGGCAAACAGCCGTGCGTCTTTCCAGGTGCTAACGAGATGGCCGTGGGTCATGACAATTTCGGGCACGATGACCGCGGCCAGAGCCGCGATGGGTGCATAGTGCAACCCGCGCTGGGCCCAGCCAGGCAGGGTCCACGGCTTGCTCGACAGAAAAAAGAAGGAGCGCGTGAGGACGGTCACAAGAGCCAGGCCAACGATGGTGACCACCGTCCAGAGGTCGGTCTGGTTCATACGGCCTTTCCAGCTTCAGCGGTTTCCGGGGTTTCAGCGGTTTTTTGGATTTTTGACGGATCGGGCTTTGCCAGGGCCGGCTTCTCAAGCATCAGGCACACTGCCACGGCAGCGGCGATGGCCACCAGAATGTTGAGCTTGAGCGGCAATGCGAAGGCCGCCACAGCTGCAGCGCCGGCAACCCCGGCGGAGACCGCCCGCAGGTGGGTGCTGGCCAATGAGCCCGTGATGCCAAGCAGCGCCAGGATGCCGGCAAAACCCAGCCCCCACTCCAGCGGAATGGAGTGGGCCAGTGCAATGCCGAGCAGGCTGGCGCCCACCCAGCTGATCCAGTTCAGGGCGGCATGGCCCGCCCAGTAAGCCTCTTGCGCCCGCAAGGTGACCGCGTCGGTGGCGGGGTGAGGATAACGTCTGGTGAGCAGCACATAGTTGAGGTCGGCCGTGAAATAGCCGCTGACCATGCGCCGCCAGATGTTCTGGTGCATCACATAGGGACGCAGGTGCGCGCTGAACACCATAAAGCGCAGGTTGACGCAAAACGCGGTCGCCAGAATCACCCACATGGGCGCGCCGGCTGCAATCAGGGGCACGGCCGCAAGCTGCGAGCTTCCTGCAAAGACGAGAACACCCATCAGCACGGCTTCGGTAAGGCTCATGCCTGACTTGACCATGGCCACACCGGTCATCAGGCCCCAGGCGGCAATACCGGGCGCGACCGACGCCAGGTCGCGCATGCCGACGCGAAACTCCGGGTGTTTGAACCATGCCCTCACCAAAATCTTATTCCTTTTGACTAAACACCATGCCTGGCCTGATCTCGAACCCGCGCAGAAACTCTGCCGCTTCGAGCGCCTTGCCGCCGGCTTTCTGCAGACGGCTCACCCGCAGCACCGCGTCCAGAGCGCAGATGTCCACGCCTTCGGGGCCGACGGCCAGCACCTGACCAGGCAAAGCATCTGTGGGCCGGACAGCGTCTGCCAGCACGGCAGCACGCCAGAATTTGAGGCTCTCGCCACCCAGAATGCCGGCGGCGCCGGGAAAAGGACTGAAGGCGCGAATTCGGCGCTCCAGGTTGGCCGCGTTTTGCGTCCAGTCCAGCAAAGCCTCGCGTTTTTCAATCTTGTGGGCGTAGGTAATGCCTTCTGGGGGCTGGGGTACCGGCTGGAGCCCGCCGCAGGCGGCCAGCTCCAGCGCCTGGACGATGAGCTGACCGCCCAGATCAGCCAACTTGTCGTGCAGCGACTCTGTGCTGTCCTGCGGGCCGATGCGCAGCTTTTCCACCAGCAGCATATCGCCGGTGTCGAGCCCGGCATCCATCTGCATGATGGTGACGCCGGTCTCACTATCTCCGGCTTCAATTGCGCGGTGAATCGGTGCCGCGCCGCGCCAGCGCGGCAGCAGCGACGCGTGAATGTTCAAGCATCCCAGCCTGGGCGCATCGAGTACCCACTGCGGCAGTATCAGCCCGTAGGCGGCTACCACCATGATATCGGCGCGCGCCGCTTGAATCGCCTCGCGGGCCATGGCCGCATCGTCAGGGTATTTGCCGTCCAGGCGCAGGCTGCGCGGCTGGGCGAGCGGAATTTGATGTTCGAGCGCGAACTGCTTGACGGCGGACGCCTGCAGTTTCATGCCGCGGCCAGCGGGACGGTCGGGCTGGGTCAGCACCAGCGGAATTTCAAAACCGGCGGCGTGCAATCTTGCCAGTGCCACACGGGCAAACTCAGGGGTACCGGCAAAAATGATGCGCATGGGGCGTGATTCTAAAGACTCGCCAGGAAAATCCCGCCGCGGCGCCAGTGCCGCGCCGCTTTCAGCGCTCGGACTCGCGCTCTTCGTCTTTTTTCTGCTTGATCATCTTGGTCTTGATGCGGTTGCGCTTCAAGGGCGACAGGTATTCCACAAACACCTTGCCGATCAGGTGATCCATTTCATGCTGGATGCAGACCGCCAGCATGCCCTCGGCTTCATGCACCTGTCGCTTGCCGTGCAGATCCAGCGCGTGCACCTTGACGGACGTTGAGCGCACCACGCCATCGTAAATGCCCGGCACCGACAGGCAGCCTTCTTCGCCGATCCGGGTCTCGGCGCTGGCCCAGACGATCTCGGGGTTGATCAACACCAGCGGCTGGTCGCGGCCTTCGCTGATGTCGATGACGATCAGGCGCTCATGCACGTCCACCTGCGTGGCAGCCAGGCCAATACCCGCCGCTTCATACATGGTCTCGATCATGGCAGCCGCCAGTTTGCGCAGGCGTGCGTCAACCACGGCCACGGGCTTGGCAATCGTGTGCAAACGCGGGTCAGGGTAGCGAAGGATGGTGAGTAGGGTCTGTTGAGTCATGAGGGCAAAGGGTGAGATGTCGCTATTTTCGCCACTTTTCTCGATTTTTTCAGTGGTCCAATATTCCCAGAATCGCGTAATCGTTGCTTAATCAAGGGCTTAAGTACAAAATCGCCAGTGATTTATCAAGACTAAAACACGTTCCTTTCCGTCAAATTAGAACCGTGGCAGCCCCAAGGGCCTTTCAAGATGCAAACTATTTTTGGTCGTTTCAGCTCTATTTCAATAGCCGCTGCGCTGTTCGTTGCCAGCGTCGGCCTGCATGCACAGAATTTCCCCATTAGCGCAGGGCAAAGGGCCACGGCCAGCCAGGTGGCCGAAACGGGTGTTCCCCTGTCAGACCTGGTGCCCAATGCCCCCGACAGCTATCGCGTCAAACGGGGCGACACCCTGTGGGCCATTTCCGCCATGTTCCTGAAAAGCCCGTGGCGCTGGCCAGAGCTGTGGGGCATGAACCTGCAGGACATCCGCAACCCGCACCGGATTTACCCCGGCCAGCAGCTTACCCTTGAAAAATCCAATGGCCGGGCGACCTTGCGCGTCCGCCGGGCAGCCAGCGAGGGCCCGCCCACGGACACTGTGCGGGTTTCTCCGCGCACCCGCTTTGAATCCCTGGCGGACGCGTCCATCCCCACACTGTCACCCAATGCCATCGAGCCCTTCCTCACCGAGGCAATGATTGTGGACGAGGCCACGTTCGCGCTGGCACCACGGATTGTGGCAACGCAAGAAGGCCGTGTGCTGCTCAGCCGTGGCGATCGTGCTTACGCGCGGGGCGAGTACGTGGGTGGCGATGCCCACGGCAGGCCCCTGAGCGACGCCAAGGGCGAGCCGCTTGATTTCCGGGTGTTTCGCAACGCCACCCCGCTGAAAGACCCGAGCACCCAGCAAATCCTGGGTTATGAAGCGCAATATGTTGGCAAAGCCGAACTGGTGCGCGGCGAATCGACCCTCCAGATCAACGACAAAGACGGCAAACCGCAAACCGAGACGGTGCCAGCCACCATCGACATCGTGGCCGCCCGGGAAGAAATGCGCGTGGGCGACCGGCTGGTTCCCGAACCACCCCGTGAATTGCTCAGCTATGTGCCCCACGCACCCGCCACTCCGATCGCCGGCCAGGTTGTCTCGGTTTACGGCAATGCCGTGGCCTTTGCGGCAGAAAACCAGGTCATCGTGGTCAACCGGGGCGCCCTTGACGGACTGGAGCGCGGCCATGTCATGGCGCTCGCCAAGGACGGCCAGCGCCTGCAGGACAAGACCGACAGCGCCCGGCCGCAAATCAAGCTGCCCAACGAACGCAACGGCTTGATGATGGTGTTTCGCACCTTTGACCACCTGTCCTATGCGCTGGTCCTGCAAGTAAGCGACGGCGTCAAGGTCGGCGACCGCTTCGTCAACCCGAATTGAAGGCCCTTTACGGTGGCGCTCCAGTCGGACCCGCCACTTCCTGAAACCCGTCATTACGTGGATTCGCAAGAGCTTCAAGCCTGGCTGCGACTGACGCTGTCGCCCGGCGTGGGCAATGCCGCGTCACGCCAGCTGCTGGCCGCCTTCGGCTCGGTGCAGGCCATTTTCGATCAAAGCACCGCCACCCTGCGGCAACTCGGTTCCGAAAAACTCGCCAGCGCCCTGCAGACCGAGCCTCCCGCCCTGGCCGCGCAGTTGCAGACCACGCTGGACTGGCTGCAGGCGGGCGACGACCGGCGAGTGGTCGCCCTTGGCGACACCGCTTACCCGCCCGAGCTGCTCGACATCGAAGACCCGCCTTTGATGCTTTACATGCTTGGAACCCTTTCAAATTGGGCGCAGGAGGCTACCCATCCAATCGCAATCAAGCTGGCCATCGTGGGCAGCCGCAACCCCACACCCCAAGGCGAAGCCAACGCCCGGCAATTTGCCAAGGCCTTCGGTAGCGCCGGGCTCTGCGTGGTGTCGGGACTGGCCCTGGGCATTGATGGCGCAGCCCACGACGGCGCCATGCTGGGCGGCGGCGATACGATCGCGGTGGTTGGCACCGGGCTGGACCGGGTCTATCCCAAAAAACATCTCGCGCTGGCCCACCGGATTGCCCAGCAGGGCATGATCATCAGCGAGTTTCCCCTGGGAACCCCGCCGCTGATGGCCAACTTTCCGAAGCGCAACCGCATCATCTCCGGGTTGTCCCGGGGCACGCTGGTGGTCGAAGCGGCGCTGCAATCGGGCTCGCTGATCACGGCACGGCTGGCGGCGGAGCAGGGCAAGGAAGTCTTTGCCATTCCCGGCTCGATTCATTCGCCCCAGTCGCGCGGCTGCCATGCGCTGATCAAGCAGGGGGCCAAACTGGTGGAGTTGGCGCAAGACGTGCTGGAAGAGCTGAATCTTGCGCTGACGGCACAGGGCGCAGACGACAGCGATACGACCGAGCAGCCTTCCAATGACCCCCTGCTGGAGGCGCTGGGCTTTGATGCCGTGAGTCTTGATGCCTTGCAGGCGCGGACCGGGCTGGACACCGCCCGGCTGCAGGCGCAATTACTGGAACTCGAACTCAACGGGCAGGTCGCACGCCTGCCCGGCGGCCTGTTTCAACGCCTGGCGGCGGGCTAAGGCCTCTCCTCTGGCCCGCATCGAGGATGCTTGACCGGATCGCCCCTATCTGCGTTATATTGAGAACATGTTTGAAGTATTGGTGTACGTTTACGAGAATTATTGGCAAGGCGATGCTTGCCCGGAACTGCCGCAGCTGGGTCGCAAACTCACTGCGGCAGGGTTTGATGCCGAGGAAATCCAGGAGGCCCTGGTGTGGCTTGCCGGCCTGAACGTCGCGGCGCAGGGCACACAGATCAACCTCCCAACCAGGGCGCCATCGGGCCTGGCCGAACCTGCCACCGCCGCTCCGGGCATACAGCCGCAATCGGCCAACAGCCTTCGTGTTTATTCGGTGACCGAGCAGGTGCACCTGGGCGCGCAGAGCCTGGGATTTGTCAGTTTCCTGGAATCATCCGGCGTGCTGCCGCCGCATATGCG
>DASUIO010000021.1:0-4787 GCA_036279755.1 Polaromonas sp.
ACTGGCCGGGCCAGATCGATCGCCAGCCCCACAGGGTGCCTGCGCCAGAAGGCCCGCATCGCGTGCCTGACGGTTCCCCAAGCACCGCTGGAAGCGCTATGGAACGGCTCGTCTCCTTCGAAGTCGTCATGGCCCTGATCCCCAAGCGTCTGGCCATCCCCGCTCATCTGCCGGATCAGAGCCCTGCGGCTGGCTGCCAGACGTTCCAGCGGTGTCGGTTCTGTGGTGGAGGACATCCCGGAGGTCTTTCAGGCGAGCATGCGCAAGACCTGCGCGTCGCTGTCAATCTGCGCTTTCAGCTCAGGAAAACGCTCACTTTGCAGCGGCTTTCTGGCCCTGAAGACGGCGGTGACCGCCAGCATCAGCGCAAAGCCCGGCACCGCAACGAGCACCCAGTGGAACTGGTTTTGCATAAAGCCCAACATCAGAGCCGTACCCGCCAGTCCCAGAAAGACAAACACCGACAGTGCGGCCAGCAGCCACGCCATAGCGCGAGCCAACAACTCGGACCCGGCGACCGAAGCTTCCTCATGGAACAACGCGGCATAGGCCGAGAGGTGGTCCATGACCAGATCCGGTCTTTTTATCAGCGTTGAAAAAAGCGGGTGCAGCATGCTTGTGGAGGGTTGAGGGTTAGCCATTGACCAGGGAAATCAAAAACGGCGTTCAATACCGGTTTTGATTGCGATGACGTGAAGAGGCAATCAGCAAAGCCACCGCGGCACCCACTGTGGCGGCAATCAGCACGGAACGCAAAGGTTGATCGGCGACGTAGCGCGTGGTGACTCTCGTTGCGCGTTTGAGGGATTGCTCGGCGCGGTCCTTGGCCTCCGAGGCCAGGTCCAGGCTATGGCGGGCCAGCCTTTGTGCTTTCGAAGCCAGCATATCCACGACCGGGTCAACGCTGCCGCGAAGCTCGCGAACCTTGTTTTCTGCCTTGTTCAAGGCGTCGTTTGCGTAGTCGCGGGTTGAGTCCATGGCCTTGCCGGCCGACTGCAATAATTCATCAGAGGCCTGGTGCATGGCGGGTATGGTTTCACGGGCAGTTTTGGAGTCGGTATTTGCATGCATGTCAGATCCTTGGTAAGTTGACTTTAAAGGGTTGGTGTAATGAAAGGATGCAATGACGTGGCGCGGGTTCGCCCGCGGCCAACGTCAGTTTTTTTTGAGCAAGCTGATGACAAAGCTCACGATCGCCATGATGGCGAAAATGAAGAAAAGGATTTTGGCAATTTCAACGGCGCCTGCCGCTATGCCACCAAAGCCGAACACGGCAGCGATCAGTGCGATCACCAGAAAAACGACGGAATAGTGCAGCATCTTGAACTCCTTGCGTTGGCAGGTTGGGCGAGGCTTCTTTTTGAAGCACCTGCAGCAAGCTTAATGAGACAGCTGTTTTTTTCTCATCGGCTGTGAGCGTGTGCCCCTGTCAGATTCAAGGGGGATGCGCTGTAGGAGGGGGCTGACAGTTTGTGATGCTGTAACGCGTTATCGACGCGGCGAATGGGCTGCGGCGCTGCCGCCTTCCTGGAAAATGTTCAGCTTGCCTTGGGAAGCACGGCCAAAATCTGCGTGCCGCTTCCTTCGGCGCTGGTGACTGTCAGGCGGCCGCCAGCGGCTTCCACGCGGTGGCGCATGCCTGCAAGGCCATGGCTTGTCGGGCCCACGTTTTCCATCTTGAAACCCTGTCCGTTGTCCCTGACTTCAACGGTGATATAGCCCTCGAAGTCGTGGAGGCTGATCTCTGTCTTGCTTGCATTTGCATACTTGCCGATGTTCGTCAGCGACTCCTGTACCAGCCGGTAAACGGTTAGTTGGGCCGATCCGCCCAGATCCACAGACTCGAGGTCGGTGGTGATGGACAGCCCGGAGCGTTCTGCAAATTCCCGGGCCAGAATTTCAAGTGATGCCGCCAGCCCCAGATGAGACAGCGACGATGGCCGCAAATCTTCAACAATGCGGCGCGCCAAGGCAATGCCGCTGTTCAGCGTGCTGGTCAAATGGGCCAGGCGTTCCGCTGCTTCCGGCAGGTTGCCCGCCAGGCGTGACTTCAGTCTGGCGACATCCAGTTTCGCGGCGGTCAAAAGTGAGCCCAGTTCGTCGTGCAGCTCGCGCGCCAGATGACCCCGTTCCTCCTCCCGTACATTTTGCAAATGGGTCGCCAGCTTGGCCAGGTCGGCGGTACGCTGTCGCACCTGGGATTCCAGCAGGTCACGTTCCCGCTCCAGGGACTCCTGTTCGCGCTGGCCTGAAGCGAGCAGTGCCCTGGTTTGTAGCAGGTACATGTAAAAAGCCAGCAAGCCGGCCAGCGCCATGGTGGCAATGCCGATGCGGGAAAGCAGCAATGTCTTCCTGATCTGGGCCTGTCCCAGCTCCATTTTGCTGATGCTGTTGGCGCTCAGGTTGGTGGAATGCTCGCGGATGGCGTCCATGTGCTCCTTGCCGATGTCCGTGGTCAACACAAATTTCCAGGCGTCTTCATTGCCTTCCTTGCGCATGCGCACGCTCAGGTCCATCTCGGCCAGTTTGCTCGAAACGTGCTTGGACAAGATGCTGAACTCAGTGAGCTGCTCCGGGTATTGCATGAACTGCTGGCGCAGCACGTCCAGGCTCTGATTGAGATTCGCCGTGGCGCTGCTGTAGGGCTCCAGATAGCGCGGGTCGCCAGTCAGTAAAAATCCCCGCTGCCCGGTTTCGGCGTCCAGCATCTGCTGCACCAATTTATTGATGGCCCCACGGGTTTGCTGAGCCTCCTCAATGCTCGCAGCCGCCGCGGTGGATTTGTTAAAACTTACCTCATTAATGAAAATCAGCAGGGCGGCGGCCAGCACGGCCAGAAGCATGGTGAAGGCCATTTTGGGTAACGCAAATCTTTTCACGGCAAGCTCCGTTTGGTACTTCGGGGAATAATTCGTCAATAATAAGCACTGAAAACAATGCAGATGCCCGGACCCGGCCATCTTTATTCATTGTGTTGCCTGCTTGTGCGGGCTCTATAGAAGGACAGCGACATGATAAAAATTGGAATTGTGGACGACCATGCCATCGTGCGATCAGGTCTCAAGCAGTTTTTTTCGGACCAGGTGGATTTGCGTGTCGTCGGCGAGGCCGCCAACGGCCGCGAGGCGATTGACCTGGTTCGCAATGTCGAGCTGGATATCCTGGTCATGGACCTGTCGATGCCTGGCCAGAGCGGGATCGATGCGCTGGCCATGATTCGGGCCAAAGCCCCTGACGTGGGTATTCTCATTTTGAGTGGCTACCCCGAAGAGCATTACGCGGTCAACCTGATTCGCCAAGGTGCCAGCGGCTACCTGAACAAGGAGTGCGACCCCTCTGAAATTGTCGATGCCATTCGGGTGATTTCGCTTGGCAAGCGCTACATCACGCCGGCGGTGGCCGAGCTGTTGGCGCAACAATTGAACCGTCCGCATGATATGGCCGCCCATGAACAGTTGTCTGAACGGGAATTTCAGGTTTTCCTCAAACTGGCCAAGGGGGAAACAGCTGGCGATATTGCAAAAGCACTTTCGCTGAGCGTAAAAACCGTCAGTACCTACAGAACCCGCGTGATGGAAAAGATGAGCCTTGCTTCCAACAGCGACCTCACTTATTACGCCCTCAAGAACAAGCTGATCGATTGATTTCAAGCGGAGACGCCGCGCTGCTCGATGCAATAGTCCACCAAGGCATCAATTTCATTGGACTTGTCAAAAACCGCATCGACTCCCAATTGCGCGCAGCGCTGACGAATATCTAACGTGGCGTAGTTGCTCAGAACCACGACTTTTTGCCGGGAGGGGCGGTCCCGGCAGGCGGCGAGCACACCCAGCCCACTGCCTTGCTTCAAAAACAAATCGACGATTGCCAGATCCCACTCATCACGGTTTTCGGCCAGCCAGGCTTTGCTTTCGTTTTCGGTTTCCGCAGTTCCCACGGTGGTCACGCCTGCCAATTCTTCAAGTGTGTCAATCAGGTTCTCGCGAATCGTGGGATTGTCTTCGACGATGTAAGTTTTTAGTCTCACTGCTCAGGGATCCAAGTGGGGGCTGCCCGGCTTTCGGAAGACTACGAAAGACCTAAAAAATGCGAGCATGCCTTGTTTCTTAATATATCTTTATCTCGGAGCCAATTTTGCCAGTAACTATATCCAATCTTCGTAGGATATTTCCTACGTTAATATTATGGAATGTTGTAGGTACATGCCCACAAGTTTTCATGGCACTTGCTGACGGCGTCATGCCCGTTGTTCATCCGATACTGGAATGGCTGCAATTCAGAGCGCATGCGCGTTGACTTCTCTCCCGCTTTTAGCACATCGCCGGCCATTGCAGTGCAAGCCTTATTGAAGCGGGCTTGAATCCACCGGAACACATGAATAACGCCCTGTTTCCATCCGTCCTTCTTCGGAGATGGCTTGCCGGCCTTGCCGCCTTGCTTGTGATTCTCTTGCTGGTGGTTTATTTTTTTCCATGGGATGCATTGCGCCAACCGATCAATCGTTATGTCTCAGACCAGCTAGGGCGGCGTTTCGAAATTACGCGACATCTGGAGGTGCATCCAGGGCTAACCATAACGGTTGTTGCGGACGGTGTGGAATTTTCCAACCCTGAGTGGGCCCGTGATCGCTATCTTGTCAAGGCGAGCGCAGCCGAATTTGACATCAAGTTGCTGCCGCTACTGTTTGGTAAGGTGGAGCTGCCGCGCCTGGTGTTGACCGAGCCGGAGATTGGCCTGCAGATTGAGCCCGATGGGCGGCGGACCTGGGCGCTATCGCGCGATACGTC
>DASUIO010000022.1:0-4612 GCA_036279755.1 Polaromonas sp.
AGCTTCCGGCGACGATGCTGTCAGCTCGCCAGCTTGATACGTTCAGCACGGCCTTGCGTGCCCGCGTGCTGGATCGCACTGCTGGCCTCTCAAAATGATACCTGACCATTCCGCCCAGGTGCACACGCGCATGGACAAACAGGAAACCCTGAAAAACGAACTATTGGACATAACGCAAGGCGGCGTTACTATTCAAAAAGAAAAAACATAGAAGGAGTTCACATGATCAAGTTTGAAGCAGTTCAGTCGATTGAAGAAGGACGGGTAGATGAACTCCCGAGGTTTAGGCTCAAGCGAGCAAGAGTACCTGGCGGGTGGCTTGTTCTTTGCGATACACCTACACCTGAGGGCAGTTATTCGATTTGCTTTTATCCCGACCCAAACCACTCTTGGAGCGGGTCTAGCCTAGGCTGAACAATGAGCAACGGTTGACCACCACATTCAACTTGGTAGGCCGACTTCTCAACAAGCACGGGCATCGGGCCTCAGACTGTCACCAGTTCTAAAAATTAAAAACCCGCGCTGTCCATTCAATAGCGGGGTTTCCTCCGCGGGAAGGCGTGGCTCACAAGGGTGAGAATGGCACAGATTTAAGTAGCTTGGTATCCTGCTGCAGGATTACGTCGAGTTCCCTGAGCGCGTCGCGGTAAAGCGTCCAGCCCGGGTCCAGCTCCATTTGCTGGCGTCGGCGCTCGCGTTCCGCTAGGCTGTCGAATCCCCAGAGATGGACCACCTGGTTGAGCGGACCGACCTCGGAAACGAAGAAGCCGATCAGCTGGCCCAAGTATTTCTTTTGCAGCGGCAGGGCGGCCTGCTCGTACAACTGCAGGAAGTCGCTCGTTCGCAGCGGCTTGACGGTATAGGTTCTCAGTTCGACGATCAAATTCGCTCCTGGTGAGGTGGCTAGAAGAAGTGGACCCTCAGGCCCACCGCTGATTCATTCCGCTTTGATGCCGAGCTCGCGCACCAGCTGGCCCGAATAGGCATAGTCGGCGGAAACCGCTAAAGCCAGGGTCGCTTCCGGCGTGCCAGTCGGGGTCAGTCCCAGCGAACGCTGGGCGAGCCTGGACCTCGCGCATCCTCACGATCTTGACGATCTCGATATTGAGCTTGACCACGATGTCGTCGGGCGTCACAGGTAAATAGGGTGAGATCGAGGGAGTGTGGATGGCGCCGGTGACGGCGCAGGTAATGATGACTTTTCTCATGTGGGGTGGTGCGAGACATCCATTGATGTTTGATCAATTGTATGGATCGAGTATGGCTTTTTTGTCGGGGCAAACCCGCCAGTAGCAGCAGCCGTCAGCAGACACTTTATACCCCCCATTGGCGGCGTCCGCCACAAATTTGTCGTAGCAATGCAGAACCGCCAGAATGACGCCAACCGCACCATGGGCAGGCGCCGCGACCACACGCCCTCCAGCCGCATTCTCATCGTTGACGGAAAAAACATGCACATTTCAGAGGAGATCCTTCGCCAGGGGGAGTGGGCTAGATCAGAAGTTGACTTGGTCTGCCCCCTTGAGGGCCAGCATCTGTCGCGCTTCGTCTGGCGTGGCGATTTCCAGCGACAAGCCTTCGAGCGCCTGCCGAATCTTGCGCACCTGATCAGCATTCGACTCGGCCAGCTTACCCGGCCCGATCCACAGCGAGTCCTCTAGCCCGACGCGTACGTTAGAGCCTTGCGCAGCTCCCATTGTGGCGAGTGGAATCTGACTGCGGCCTGCACCCAGGATGGACCACACGTAATCCTTACCGAATAGGCGGTCAGCGGTACGTTTCATGTGCATCAGGTCTTCCGGATGCCCGCCGATGCCACCTAGCAGTCCAAACACACTCTGCACGAAGAACGGCGGTGTGGCCAGTTTGCGATCGACAAAATGTGCCAGGTTGTATAGATGCGAGATGTCGTAGCACTCGAACTCGAAACGAGTACCGTTGGCGCCGCATGAGGTAAGAATATATTCAATGTCCGCAAAGGTATTCTTGAATACTAAATCACGGCTATTGGTGAGATGGTCGATCTCCCACTGGTGCTTGAATTCCTTGAAGCGCTCCAGCATCGGGTACAAGCCGAAATTCATCGAACCCATGTTGAGCGACGCGAGCTCAGGCTTGAAATGATGGGCCGGACGCAGACGCTCCGCCACCGTCATATGCGGACTGCCGCCGGAGGTAATATTAATTACTGCGTTTGTACTATTTTTAATCTCCGGTAAGAACTGCGCAAACACTGCAGGATCCTGGGTTGGCCGACCGTTGTTAGGGTCGCGCGCATGCAGGTGGATGACGGCCGCGCCGGCTTCGGCTGCGCCAATCGCTGCATCGGCGATTTCGGCCGGTGTTATCGGCAGATGGGGCGACATCGAGGGCGTGTGAATGGCGCCGGTAACGGCACAGGTAATGATGACCTTACGAGGTTTAACCATTGGTTTTCCTGGGATGATTGGTGGCGAAAGTTGCCGTGGCGACGAGCGGTGTCGCAATCACTTCGTCGCGCCGGCGCGTTCGAGCAGCCCGGCATCGTTGACCGACAGGTCACTGCCCATCAGGTCGCGCGGCAGGGTATCGGCGAGCCAGGCGATGACGCTGGCCGACAATTCAGGCGGCGCCAGTTTCTCCCGTGGAATGCGGCTGATTTCATTCACGCCTTGGCTGCGGATGAGTACCTGCATCTCGGTATCGACCAGGCCTGGCTGCAGGCTGTAGACCGAGACGCCCTCTTTGCCATATTCATTGAGTACAGATCGGCTCAACATATAAAGCCCGGCTTTCGAACTGCAATATGCCGACCAACCATCGCGCGGCGTGTGCGCGGCACCGGTCGAGACATTGACGATCACTCCCTGACGCCGCAGCAGTTCAGGCAACGCGACATGGATGACGTTGTACGGGCCGACGAGGTTGACCGAAATGGCCCGCGCCCACTCGGCAGGCTCGGTTTGCGCAAGCGGCGCCTGCGGTTCGATCTGGCCAGCGTTGTTGATGACGATGTCGAGCCGCCCCCAGGCTTCGAGCACACTTGCGATGCAGCGCTGGACCGAGGCGTAGTCCACGACATCGCAGGTTTCTACCTTGCAGGCTACTCCGAGTTTCATGACGGCATCGGCGGTGGCGCGCGCCGCGTCGGGATTACGTACGGCCAGAACGCAGGCGATGCCACGGCGCGCCAAGGCCACCGCGGTGGCCGCACCGATGCCGCGCGCGGCGCCCGTCACAAGGGCAACCCGGCCTGCGGGTCTGGGGAAAGCAGTTTCAATCGATTTCAAATTATTCCGGACGCCCAGTATCGGGTATCAGGCCTGCCGCTTTGACGCCGTGAACGGCACAAATTTCATCGTTATCGGAGGTATCACCGGAGATTCCGATGGAGCCCACCACATGTCCTTCGCTATTTTTGATAAGCACGCCACCGGCTACCGGGACCATGCGGCCGTCAGACATGGCGTTCAAGGCGGTAAAAAAAGTCGGCACCAACTCCGCACGACGCGCCAGTTCGCGGCCACCAAAACCCATGCCCAGTACGCCCCAAGCCTTGCCTATGGCAATTTCTGGGCGCAGCAGGCTGGCCTTGTCTTCACGTTTAAGCACCTTGAGCTGGCCGCCGGCATCGAGCACAGCCACGGTCAAGGGGGAAAATTTAGCCTCTCTACCTTTGTTCAGCGCCTGATCGGCGATTAGGGATGCTTGATCTAATGAGATTGAGTTCAAACTGACACTCCTTTTAATTCGGCACAGTACTTGGCTTCTGACGCAGGTGCCGCGCCATTTCCTCGAGGACGGCGCAAACTGAGGCCGTGTCCTGGCCTCCCCGGCCTTGCGCCATAGCCGCAGTATAGAAAGCGGCAGAGGCCGCGAGCAGCGGCGTCGGGCAGTCGAGTCCGGCGGCGAACTCGGAAATGATTTTCATGTCCTTCTGCCAGATATCCACTTTCATCGCGGCCGGCTCGTATTCACCGCGGACCATTAGCGGCCCGCGCACTTGGAACATGCGCGAGCTGCCTGCCCCGTCGCCGATTACTTGGTAGATCATTTCGGGATCCAAGCCCGCTTTCATGCCGAGCACGAAGGCTTCTGCAGTCGATACGTTGTGGATCGCGACCAGGAGATTGGCGACAAACTTCATCTTGCTGCCATTACCAAATTCGCCCAGATAGTGGTGCGAACGCGCAAAGCCATCGAAACAGGGAATGCAGCGCGTGCAGGCATCGGCATCGCCGCTGGCATAGACCGACAGGTCCTTGGTCACGGCTTGGGCTCCGGTACCGCTGAGCGGACAGTCGAGCATGGTGACGCTGGCCCGGCAAAGATCGCGGATTCGCTCTTTATCTTCGATGGGAAGGGTACTCGACTCCACCAGGATCAAGCCGGCGCGACCCGCAGACAGGATGCCATCGGGACCGCTGACGACCTCATCCAGGGCTCGAACGCTGGGCAGTACGCTAACAATGATGTCCGCCTTCTCAGCGACCCGGCGTGGCGAGCTCGCCACCTCACCGCCCGCATCCGAGAAAGCGTCCAGGCGATCGGCTGAAACATCAAAACCGACCACATTGAACCCCGCCCTGAGCAAATTCGCCGACATCGCGGATCCCATGATCCCGAGCCCAAG
>DASUIO010000023.1:0-3117 GCA_036279755.1 Polaromonas sp.
CGATAGACAGCCGCAGGATCGGCTACCTGCTCGAAAGCGACGTGATCGTGCCCAACAAGGACGAGCTGCTCTTTGTGGCGCTCAATGAAGTGCGCGCCATGTTCAATTCCGGCTACCGCGCACCCCACAAGCGGCCTTTCCCGGTGGCAGGCCGCAACGGGCTGGCTACCATCAAGGGACAGTTGGTCAACATGCGCGATGGCGGCTTCATCAGCGCGCACGACTTTCACATTGCCAGCCTGATTGCCAACGTGGTCTGTGGCGGCGACGTGGATGCCGGCGCGCTGGTCACCGAAGAGTATCTGATGACGCTGGAACGCAAGGCCTTCGGCTCGCTGCTCGAACACCCCAAGACGCAGGAACGCATCATGGGCATGATGAGTACCGGCAAACCCGTGCGCAATTGATCTGCATCCCTGCCTTCCCCCGCTGGGGGAAGGCAGGGATGACAGTGCAACGACATGCAAAACCAAGCCACCGTTAACGCCAGAAAGTTCGCCAAGTCCCTTCGCCGGGAGATGACCGATGGCGAGCGCCTGCTATGGCAGCGGCTGCGTGGTGAGTCGCTGGGATTTAAATTCCGGCGCCAGCATCCGCTGGGTCCGTATGTGGCTGATTTTGCGTGCCTCGCGCCTAAATTGATTGTTGAAATTGACGGCTCTCAGCATCTGGATCAACCGGCCTACGACGCGAAACGTGACGTTTTTTTCAGGCGCCACGGCTTTGACGTGATGCGTTTCCCCGCCAATTTGCCGTGTGCTGATTTGCAGTCGATGGTGGAGGCGATTTACAACCGGTTGACGGAATTGGCCGCGCTGGCCCCCCTCCCAACCTTCCCCCAAAGGGGGAAGGAGCCTGCATCAGCCCTGCTCCAGAGTGGAAAAGCGTCTGAGCATTTCCCCGCTTTACTCCTTCCCCCGCTGGGGGAAGGCAGGGATGGGGGCCTCCCCGTGCCCGTTCCCTGAATTCACCTCTTAAAAATACACGCCAGCCTTTACCGATTCACCGAGAAAGAGTATTCCCATGAAACAAGTCCAGGAAGCCTACATCGTTGCCGCCACGCGCACGCCCATCGGGCGCTCGCACCGCGGTTTTTTCCGCAATACCCGCCCTGACGATCTTCTGGTCAAAGTCCTGCAGGCCGTACTGGCACAAGTCCCATCGCTGGACCCCAAAGCCATCGAAGACATCATCTGCGGCTGCGCGATTCCGGAAGGTCCGCAGGGCCTGAACGTCGCCCGCATCGGTGCCGTGCTGGCCGGCTTGCCCACCAGTGTCGGCGGCATCACCGTCAACCGCTTTTGCGCGTCGGGGCTGTCTGCCGTGCAAATGGCTGCCGACCGCATCCGTGTCGGCGAAGCCGATGTGATGATCGCCGCCGGCACTGAAAGCATGAGCATGGTGCCGATGTCGGGCAACTCGCCATCGCTGTCACCCGCCATGTTTGCCAATGACGAGAATATCGGCATTGCCTACGGCATGGGCCTGACCGCCGAGAAGGTGGCGCAGCAATGGAAGGTCCCGCGTGAGGCGCAGGACCAGTTTGCCTACGAGTCCCACATGAAGGCGCTCAGGGCGCAGCAGGCGGGCGAGTTCACCGATGAAATTACCCCGGTGGAAGTGACCGATCGCACTGCCAATCTGGAGACCGGCGAGGTGATTGTCAAAACCCGGACTGTGAGCCTGGACGAAGGTGCGCGCCCCGACACCACACTGGAAGGTCTTGCCAGACTCAAGACGCCGTTTGCCGCGCGTGGCTCGGTGACGGCGGGGAACAGCTCGCAAACTTCAGACGGCGCCGGTGCACTGGTTCTGGCCAGCGAAAAAGCCATCAAGGAATTTGGCCTCAAGCCGATCGCGCGTTTTGTCAGCTTTGCCGCCAGGGGTGTGCCGCCCCACATCATGGGCATCGGCCCGATCGAAGCCATTCCCGCAGCGCTGCGGCATGCGGGCCTCAAGCTCGATGACATCGACTGGTTCGAGCTCAATGAAGCATTTGCAGCGCAGTCACTGGCGGTGATCAACACGCTGGGTTTGAACGCCGCCAAGGTCAATCCCATGGGCGGCGCAATAGCGCTGGGCCATCCGCTCGGTGCCACCGGGGCAATCCGCGCGGCGACGGTGATTCATGCGCTGCAACGCCATCAGTTGAAGTACGGCATGGTGACCATGTGTATTGGCATGGGCCAGGGCGCTGCCGGTATTTTCGAGCGCGTTTGAACAAGGCTGGCGCGGGCCTGCTGAAAGGTTGAACCTAGATTCCTCAGTTGACCGCTTGGTTTTCTTAATAAGTTCTTATGTGCATTGACTTTTTTCAGCTTAGCCTGCGTTCACCACTTGAGTGAGAGCGCTACGCACCCGATTGAGCCACTGGCAACGCGCCCGGGGTCGTTGCTCCGCCTTGCAGGCAGTAGCCTGCAGCGTTGTCGCGCCTACCCGGCCACGCCGCCAGCAGCCCACTCGGGCGCGTCCAACTGAGGAATCTAGGTTGAACCGGGAAGAGGTATCCTTTATCCTTATGACCACAACCCTCCAGACCCTCCCGGAAATCCTCATCCACATCGATGCGGGCGTGATGACACTCACGCTGAACCGCGTGGACAAGAAGAACTCCATCACCTCTGTCATGTACGGTGCCATGGCCGATGCGCTGGAAGCCGCCAACCACGACCCTGCAGTGCGCGTGGTGGTGATCCAGGGCCATGAAAGTATTTTTTCAGCCGGCAATGACATTGGCGACTTTCTGAAAAATCCACCATCCACGCAGGATTCGCCGGTATTTCGCTTTTTGCGCGGCATCAGCAGCTTTCCCAAGCCACTCGTGGCGGCAGTGTGCGGGCCGGCGGTCGGCATTGGTACCACCATGCTGCTGCACTGCGACCTGGTCTATGCGGGCGACAACGCGGCGTTTTCCCTGCCGTTTGTCAACCTGGGCCTGTGCCCGGAAGCGGCGTCAAGTTTTCTGGTGCCGCAGCTGATGGGTTACCCGCGCGCTGCGGAGGCCCTGCTGCTGGGCGAGCCCTTCATGGCTGAAACCGCGCTGGAGATCGGCTTGATCAACCGCATCGTGCCGCCCACCGAGGCCAACGCGCTGGCCCAAAGGCAGGCGCTCAAGCT
>DASUIO010000024.1:0-6582 GCA_036279755.1 Polaromonas sp.
ATACACGACGGCTCCGGCGCCCTGATTGCCAGCAGCCTCGCCAAGCAGATGGAACATGACGCACACGGCAACGTGCAGCTTTCCGGCAGCGGAGCGCTGGCTGATTTGCTGTGCGAAGAGATCAGGAACAAGCTGGGCATCAAGCGGGTGCGTGGCGATACCCTGGGCTACTTGCAGCGCTCTTTCATCGGCTGTGTGTCCGATGTGGATCAGCGCGAGGCGCGCGAGGTGGGTGAGAAGGCCGTGCAGTTCGCCATGTGGGGCAAGTGTGACGGTTCTGTCGCCATCAAGCGGACCGGTTTCTACTCGGTCGATTACGAGTTGCTGCCCTTGGAGGCGGTGGCTGGTAAAACTCGTGTGATGGAAGATGAATTCATCACCGCCAACGGCACTGATGTGACTGATGCGTTTCGTCTGTACCTGCGCCCCTTGCTGGGCTCAGGCATGCCCGATGCATTTCGATTGCGCACCAACCCTGTCGCCAAGGTGCTGCGCCCCGCCTGACAGGCTCCTAGCTCGACGAATCCATCAGTGCGCCGCCCTGTTCAATCAAAAAGTCCTTGAAGGCCCGGGCGGCGGGCGAGAGCTTTTTGTGGCTCAGATGGGTGATGTACCAGTTGCCCATCAGCGGCATGCCCTCGATGTCCACCAGCGCGATGTGGCCGCTGGTCAGCTCGTGGCGCACGGTACGCAATGACAGAAAGCTCAGGCCCATGCCGGCCATCACCGCTTGCTTGATGGTTTCGTTGCTGGGCATTTCCATCACCATGTTCAGGGGGGTCTGGTGCTCGGCAAACAGCCGCTCCATGGCAGCGCGGGTGCCTGAGCCCTGTTCGCGCACCACAAGGCTGTATTCGCCCAGCGTTGAAAACGGCAGGTGCTTGCGCCGCACCAGGGCATGGTCGGGTGCAGCCACGATGGCGAGCGGGTTGGTGGCAAACGGCGTGGCTTCGCAGTCCATATTGCTGGGCGCGCGGCCCATGACTACCAGGTCGGCCTCGTTGCGCGCCAGCATCCCCAGGATGTTTTCCCGGTTGTCGATGCGCAGCTGGATGTCAATGCCCGGAAGCAGCTTGCCAAAGCGCACCAGCAGCATGGGAATGAAGTATTTGGCGGTGCTGACCACGGCCAGATCGATACGGCCTTTCTTCATGCCGACGTGCTCGGCCATCAGGGCTTCCAGGTCTTTGAGCTGGCCCAGGGCAGCAATGGCGTGGGTCAAAAAGGCTTCGCCCGCGTGGGTCAGCTGGATGTTGCGGCCCAGCGGCTCGATCAGCGGCAGGCCAAAGGCGTCTTCAAGCTGGCGGATCTGCATGGAAACGGCGGGCTGCGTCACAAACAAGCGCTCGGCTGCCTTCGACACGGAGCGCTGGCGTGCCACTTCAATGAAGGTCTGCATCTGCTTGAGGGTGTAAGGTCGCATGGACAAGCTCCAAGTAATCAGTTTTATCTGATGATAGTTTAATAAAACGTGATTAGAGTTTATGGGTTGAAGCCATTAAAGTAAATCCACTGCACCTCATAGATGACACGATTCCAGCTCACCTGTTGAAAGAAACCCATGTCTGCAAGCACCCTTCAAGCGCTGATTTTTGATGTCGATGGCACGCTGGCCGACACCGAGAGTGCGCACCGCGCTGCGTTCAACCAGGCTTTTGCCGAGGTCGGGCGCGACTGGTTCTGGGACGAAGCGCTGTATACGCGGCTGCTGGAGATCTCGGGCGGCAAGGAGCGCATGCTGCACTACTGGCGCGAGGTGCAGCCGGACCTCAAGGACATTAACGGCGCGGGTGTGCAGGACACGGTAGAGCGCATGCACTCGATCAAGACCGCGGCCTACGAGCGCGCGGTGCAGGACGGCGCAGTGCAACTGCGGCCCGGCGTTCTGCGGCTGATCGAATCGGCGAACCAGGAGGGGCTGCGGCTGGCGATTGCCACGACCACTTCACCCGTCAACATCGGGGCGCTGCTGCGCTCGGCCATCGGCCCGGACTGGAGGTATTACTTCATGGTGATCGAGGACGCCTCGACAGCGCCGCGCAAGAAACCCCATCCGCAGGTGTACCTGCAAACTCTCAAGCGCCTGCAACTGCCGGCCACTGAATGCCTGGCCTTTGAAGACTCGGCCAACGGCCTGAAGGCGGCCAGCGGGGCGGGTCTGGCGACCCTGATCACGCCCAACCGCTTCACGGCCCGTCACGATTTCACCGGTGCGCTGCGCGTTTTGCCCAGTCTGCAAGGTGTCACGGTGGCCCAGTTGCGCGTCTGGCATGCTGAAGCACCCGCACCTCTTTCCCTGTAAAAGTGACCCTCATGACTCAAACCCTACGCCTTGCCCCCTCCATCCTGTCGGCCGACTTTGCCCGCCTGGGCGAGGAAGTCCGCGCCATCGAAGCCGCCGGTGCCGACCTGGTGCACTTTGACGTGATGGACAATCATTACGTTCCCAATCTCACCATCGGCCCGCTGGTGTGCGAAGCGATCCGTCCGCATGTGACCATCCCGATTGACGTGCATTTGATGGTCGAGCCGGTGGACGCACTCATTCCGCTCTTTGCCAAGGCCGGTGCCAACATCATTACCTTCCACCCGGAAGCCAGCCGTCATGTCGACCGCACGCTGCAACTGATCCGCGATCACGGCTGCAAGGCCGGCGTCGTGCTGAACCCGGCCACACCGCTGGCCTGGCTGGACCATGTGATGGACCGACTCGACATGGTGTTGCTGATGAGCGTGAACCCTGGCTTTGGCGGGCAAAAGTTCATACCCGCCACGCTGGACAAGTTGCGCGAGGTGCGTCGCCGCATCGATGCACACATCGCCGCAGGCGGCCAGCCCATCTGGCTGGAAGTGGACGGCGGTGTCAAGATAGACAACATCGGCCAGATCGTGGCTGCCGGGGCCGACACTTGCGTCGCTGGCAGCGCCGTGTTTGGCGCGCCCGACGCCGACGGCGGCTACCGCGGCGTCATGCAGGGCCTGCGCAACGCGGCGGCGACCTGAGCCATCCCCGAATTTCAATCTCAAGAAAGTCTCCCATGCCTCTGTCAAAACGCTTCACGCTGACCCATTACCTGATTGAGGAGCGTCGACGCTTTCCCGGTGCCGGCGGTGACTTCAACGCCCTGATCCTGGACGTCGCGCTGGCCTGCAAGGCCATCGCCCGTGCGGTCGCCTTTGGTGAGTTGGGCGGCATGCTGGGCAACCACGCTGCCGAGGTGGGCGGCTCGGTCAACGTGCAAGGCGAGACGCAGAAGAAACTCGACGTCATCAGCAACCAATACTTCACGCGTATGAATGAATGGGGCGGGCACTTGGCCGGCATGGCGTCAGAGGAAATGGACGACGCCTATCAGATTCCCGCCCAGCATCCGCGCGGCAGCTACCTGCTGGTGTTTGACCCACTGGACGGCTCCAGCAACATTGACGTGAACGTGTCGGTGGGCAGCATTTTTTCCATCTTGCGTGCACCGCAGGACGTCATTGACAGCGGACGCGACGTGACGGAAGCGGACTTTTTTCAGACTGGCGCCGAGCAGGCTGCGGCTGGCTACGCGCTCTATGGCCCCACCACCATGCTGGTGCTCAGTGTGGGCAACGGCGTGGCCGGTTTCACGCTAGACCCCACGCTGGGCGAGTTCATGCTCACGCACCCCAACCTGCAGGTACCGGCCGACACGCAGGAATTCGCCATCAACGCGTCCAACAGCCGCTTCTGGGAGCCACCCGTCAAGCGCTACGTGGATGAGTGCCTCGCTGGTAAAACCGGCCCGCGCGGCAAGGACTTCAACATGCGCTGGATTGCCAGCATGGTGGCCGAGGCGCACCGTATCCTGATGCGCGGCGGCGTCTTTCTGTACCCGCGCGACAGCAAAGACCCCTCCAAGCCCGGCCGCCTGCGCCTGCTGTATGAGGCCAATCCCGTGGGTTTCATCATGGAGCAGGCCGGGGGCCGCGCCAGCACCGGCCACCAGCCCATGCTGGGCGTGCAGCCCACGTCGCTGCACCAGCGCATTGGCCTGGTGTTCGGCTCGAAAAACGAGGTGGAGCGCATCGAGCGCTATCACGCCGAGCCGGTGTCACGCGACATCGATAACCCGCTGTTTGCGGAGCGCAGCCTGTTCCGAAACTAATTTGCTATGGATTAAATAGCTTCTTACGCCCGTAACGAAAGGGCCAAGAGCCTGTTTTGCTTGAATTTTTAACTTATGGAGACGCCCCATGTCTGAACGCAACCCCATCATCGCCATTACCGGCTCATCGGGCGCTGGAACCACGTCGGTGACCCGTACCTTCGAAAACATCTTCCGCCGCGAGGGCGTGCATGCCGCCACCATCGAAGGCGACAGTTTTCACCGCTACGACCGCACCGAAATGAAGCGCAAGGCCGCGGAGGCCGAGGCTTCGGGCAACAAAAACTTCAGCCATTTTGGCCCGGAGAACAACCTGTTTGCCGAGCTGGAAACCCTGTTTCGTGACTACGCCGCAACGGGCACCGGCCAGCGCCGCAAATACCTGCACGACCCCGAAGAGGCCGCACCTTACAAGCAAGAGCCCGGCACCTTCACTCCGTGGGAAGAGGTGCCTGCGGGCACAGACTTGTTGTTCTACGAAGGCCTGCACGGCGCGGTCGTCACGCCCGAGATCAATATCGCCCAACACCCCGACTTGCTGGTAGGCGTGGTGCCCGTCATCAACCTGGAGTGGATTCAAAAACTCTGGCGCGACAAGTCCAAGCGCGGCTACAGCACCGAAGCCGTGACCGATACCATCCTGCGCCGCATGCCGGACTATGTGAACTACATCTGCCCGCAGTTTGCCCATACCCATGTGAACTTCCAGCGCGTACCCACTGTGGACACGTCCAACCCCTTTATTGCGCGCGAAATTCCGGCCCCTGACGAAAGCATGGTGGTGATCCGCTTTGCCCAGCCCAAGGGCATCGACTTTCCATACCTGCTCAACATGATCAATGACAGCTTCATGTCGCGCGCCAACACCATCGTGGTGCCCGGCGGCAAGATGGAGCTGGCCATGCAACTGATCTTCACACCGTTTGTGTGGCGAATGATGGAGCGCCGCAAGCGCGCAGCCTAACCCCTAAAAATTTTCGGGACAGACCGAAGCGTAGCGTCGCTCTGTCCTCAACTGACTATGAACACTCCTTCTCCTGAACTCGCCCGCCAGATGGCCAACGCCATCCGCATGCTCGCCGTCGATGCGGTTGAAAAAGCCAAGTCCGGCCACCCCGGCGCCCCCATGGGCATGGCCGACATGGCCGAGGTGCTGTGGAACCGGCACCTGCAGCACAACCCGGCCAACCCGCACTGGCCCAACCGCGACCGCTTTGTCCTGAGCAACGGCCACGGCTCCATGCTGCTTTATGCGCTGCTGCACCTGACTGGCTATGACCTGCCGATGGCTGAGCTCAAGAATTTCCGCCAACTGCACAGCAAAACCCCCGGCCACCCCGAAGTGGGCCTGACGCCCGGTGTGGAAACCACCACCGGTCCGCTGGGCCAGGGCCTGGCCAACGCGGTGGGCATGGCACTGGCTGAAAAGCTGCTGGCGCAGGAGTTCAACCGCGAGGAAGACGGCGTGGAGTACCGCATCGTCGATCACTTCACCTACGCCTTCATGGGCGACGGTTGCCTGATGGAAGGCATCAGCCACGAAGCCTGCTCGCTGGCCGGCACGCTGCGCCTGTCCAGGCTGATCGCGCTGTACGACGACAACGGCATTTCCATCGACGGCCATGTGGAAGGCTGGTTCACCGACGACACGCCCAAACGCTTTGAGGCTTACGGTTGGCATGTCATTGCTGCGGTGGACGGGCATGACCCTGCGGCCATTGATGCCGCCATCCGGGCCGCGAAAGCCCAGGCTGACCAGCCCAACGGCCAACCCACGCTGATTTGCTGCAAGACCGTGATCGGCCAGGGATCGCCCAACAAGGCCGGCACCCACGACGTGCATGGTGCAGCCCTGGGCGCGGCCGAAGTGGCCGCCACCCGCGAGGCGCTGGGCTGGACCGCCCCGCCGTTCGAGATTCCGTCCGACATCGCCGCCGCCTGGAGCGCCGTGGAACGCGGTCAGGCGGCAGAGCGTGCCTGGCGCCTGCGGTTTGAGGCCTACTGCACGCTGTACCCGCTGGAGGCTGCCGAGTACGAGCGCCGCATGACGGGCGACCTGCTGCCAGACTTTGCCGACAAGCTGCCTGCGCTGCTGGCCGCCATCGCCGCCCGGCCCGACGCATTTGCCACCCGCAAGGCCAGCCAGAACGCGCTCGATGTGCTGGCACCGCTGTTGCCCGAGTTTTTCGGCGGCAGCGCCGACCTGACGGGCTCCAACCTCACCAACTTCAAGGGCTGCGTCAAGGCGGGCAGGGACGCTTGGGGCAACCACCTGAGCTACGGCGTGCGCGAGTTCGGCATGGCCGCCATCATGAACGGCATCGCGCTGCACGGCGGCTACATCCCCTATGGCGGTACCTTCCTCACGTTCAGCGACTACAGCCGCAACGCCATCCGCATGGCGGCGCTGATGAAGTTGCGCGTGATCCACGTGTTCACGCACGACAGC
>DASUIO010000025.1:0-11498 GCA_036279755.1 Polaromonas sp.
AGGATGCCCAAGTAAGCAGGGCCCTGTGCATTTGCACCACACTGGAAGAGTTTGAGACAGTCCACCAGCTCGCCACCACTTATGACAATTTCTGGTCAAGCGTGGGCGTACACCCCGACAACGAGGATGTGCTGGAGCCCAGCCTCGATGACCTGCTGCAGCGTGCAAGTCTGCCCAAAGTGGTCGGCATCGGGGAAACCGGGCTGGATTATTTCCGGCTGGGCGAACGCACCGTTGCCGATATGGAATGGCAGCGTGAGCGCTTCCGGGTGCACATACGTGCGGCCCGCCAGTCCGGGAAACCGTTGATCATTCATACCCGAAGCGCATCCAGCGACACCCTGGCGATCCTGAAAGAGGAGGGTGAGGACGGCAGCTTGGGGCAGGCGGGCGGTGTTTTTCACTGCTTCACGGAAACCAAAGAGGTGGCCCGTGCCGCGCTCGACCTCGGTTTTTACATCTCGTTTTCAGGCATTCTGACTTTCAAAACCGCTGGCGACATACGGGAAGTCGCCCGTTTTGTGCCGCTTGACCGCATGCTGATCGAAACAGACAGCCCCTATCTGGCACCCATGCCCTATCGCGGAAAAACCAACAATCCGTCGTATGTGCCCCTGGTGGCGCAGCAGATTGCGGAGCTCAAGCAACAATCCCTGGAAGCCATCGCCGAGGCGACCAGTCGCAATTTTGAGCAACTGTTTACGGGGGTACTGGCGTGAAAAAAAACTTCACAAATTACATCAACAAAGTTATATATCTATTTGTTTTTATTGGATTTAACTTTGCACATGCCGGCTCCTATGATGACTTTTTCAGCGCCATCAAGCACGACAATCCGGGGCAGATCAAAGCACTCCTCGCGCGTGGTTTTGATGCCAACACGATCAATCCGCAAGGTCAGCATGGGCTGTATCTGGCAATCCGCGAGCCTTCGCCCAAGGTGGCACAGGTCTTGATCGACTGGCCCAAAACCGATGTCAACAGCCTCAATGCCGAGGGTGAAAGCCCGCTCATGCTGGCTACACTCAAAGGCTATCAGGGCTTGGCCGAAAAGCTCATCAAGAGGGGTGCAGACGTCAACAAGACCGGCTGGACCCCCTTGCATTACGCCGCCAGCAGCGGGCAACTGACGCTGATCAGCCTGCTGCTCGAAAACAGCGCTTACATCGACGCCGAATCACCCAACGGCACCACGCCCTTGATGATGGCCGCGATGTATGGCACGCCAGCGGCTGTCAAACTGCTGCTTCAGGAAGGCGCCGATCCGCAGCTCAAGAACCAGCAAGGCTTGAGCGCACTGGAGTTTGCGCAGCGCGCCAAGCGCCCGGATTCGGTTGAGGCCATTGCAGCCTTCATACGCGGCAAGCGGCCAGCCGGGAAATGGTGATGAGTGGGAGCAGCGTGTGGTCTCGCTTGGGTCACGGCCGAGGCAGGGAATGCGTCGGCAATCTGTGGATTAGCGCCTGGACTGCCGGTAGCGGACGGCGCTGAGGATTCCGCGCAATATCTCTAGTGGCGGCGGAGGACAGCCGGGGATGGTGACGTCGACGGGAATCACGTTCGCGACGCGGCCGCAAGTCGCATAACTTTTTTCGCCGAAGATGCCACCGGTGCAGCCGCAGTCGCCGAGCGCCACGACCAGTTTTGGCTCCGGCGTGGCGTCATAGGTGCGCCGCAGCGCTTCTTCCATGTGTTTCGATATCGGCCCCGTAACCAGCAGCATGTCGGCATGCCGGGGGCTGGCGACGAACTTGATGCCGAGCCCCTCAATGTTGTAATAAGGGTTGCTGAGGGCGTGAATCTCCAGCTCGCAGCCGTTGCACGAACCGCCATCCACCGCACGGATGGTCAGCGCCTGGCCGAGGATGTCGAGAAGGTCCCGGTGGATGCGTTCAACCCCGTCGCCCTCGGTGCGCGGCGCCGGTTCAGTGACGATGCCGGTGCGGACAATTTGCTTGAGGATGTGCCACATCAGAGGTCGTGCCCCGAATAACTCAGGTTGAAGGATTTGTTGATCAGCGGAAAGTCCGGAACGATGTTGCCGATGATGGCGTGCTCGAGCACCGGCCAGTTTTGCCAGGACGGGTCATGGCAGTGACAGCGCACAATGCGGCCCTCGGCCCCGATCTCCAGCGCCACCAGGACTTCGCCGCGCCAGCCTTCCACCCATCCCATGCCGAGAGCGGGGACCCCCGGCGCGCCGGGTTCGGCGCGCGAAGCGCCCTCCGGCAAGCCCGAACAGATGCGTCGAATCAAGCGCAATGATTCCAGTGTTTCGTCGAACCGAACGGCCACGCGTGCGGCGACATCGCCAGTGCGTTGCGTGGCCATCGCCACCTGGAGTCCATCGTAGGGAGGCCATTCATGGTCGCAGCGCAGGTCAAAGGCCTGGGCACTGGCGCGGCCGGCCAGACCGGTCAGACCCAGCTGCGCGGCCAGCTGCGGCGTGACCCGCCCGGTGGTGCTAAAACGATCCTGCAAGCCCGCATGTTGGTCATATGCGATGCGCAACGCCTTCACTTCATGCTCAATGGCGTCGCACTGTTGCTCAATTCGATGCAGCAGCGCCGGCGGCGGATCGGCGGCCGTGCCACCCGGCACCACGACATCCATCATGAAACGATGCCCGAAGGCTTCCCTGGAAAGACGTAGCCAGTCTTCGCGCAGGCGCGAGAATTGCGCCAGGCCGAAGCTCAATGCCGCATCGTTACCCAGCCCCCCCAAGTCGCCCAGATGATTAGCTACCCGCTCGCGTTCCAGCATCAAGGCCCGGAGCCACTGAGCACGGGGTGGAATTTCGCAACGCCAGGCCGATTCGAGCGCCATGCAATAAGCCCAGGCATAGGCCACGGTCGAGTCGCCCGACACCCGACCGGCCAGCCGGACGCCATCAAGCGGGGTCAGTTCGGTGAAGCGCCGCTCGATGCCCTTGTGCGCGTAGCCGAGGTGTTCTTCCAGCCGCAGCACCTTCTCGCCGACGACCGAAAAGCGGAAGTGGCCGGGCTCGATGATGCCGGCATGCACCGGGCCGACGGCAATTTCGTGCACGCCGTCACCCTCGACGCGCACGAAGGGATAGTCGGCGGGCAGCGTACCGGCGTCCGCGGCTGTGGCTTGGGTGTCATGGTCCAGTGGTGGCGATCCGCCTGCCCACAGGCCATGGTCGAGCCAAGGACGGGTGTCGTCACAGCCCTCAGCGTGGAGGCCGGACAGGTCGGCCATTGCGCGCTGCATCCGGGCAGCACAGGCAAAGGTGCCCGACAGGTCCGGAAACGACGGCGTTGCATCATCGAGCGGGAGTTCAATCCAGAGCAGTCCTTCCAGGACCGCGAATGCCGCGCAGGCGAACATGCCATCGCCCGCCGCGCGGCGATCGACGCCCCACATGGAGACCAGGCGGCCGCCCGATTCGAGCACCGCGTGCGCGGCGGCGCTCCAGGCGTCGCGATTGACCGCTCCTTGCCAGATCGGCAAGAGCGTCGGCAGGCGTCGCAGATTCAGCCCCAGTGCGGTCTGGGGGGGCAGATCGAGTCCAGGTTCCGGCGCAGTCATGGCGTCAGTTCCCCACCAACATGGCGGCGGCCTGTCGGTACCAGGCGTCGAGGTAGGGCGGGATGTACACGCCCAACATCAGGCTCAGTCCCAAGTGCACGAACACCGGAATCAACGCGGGCGGGTGCGCCAGCGGCTTGACGCTGGTTTCTCCGAACACCATCGGCTGCACGCGGCTGAATACCGCGGCAAAGGCCAGCCCCAGCGCTATCAGCAGGAACGGTGTGGCCCAGGGCTGCTCACGCATTGCCGTCGTGACAATCAGAAACTCGCTGGCGAACACGCCGAACGGCGGCATGCCCAGGATCGCCAGCGAACCGAGCATCAGTCCCCAGGCCACGGTGGGGCTCACCTTGATGAGCCCGCGAATGTCTTCCATGATCTGCGTGCCGGCCTTTTGGGTGGCATGGCCGACGGCAAAGAAGATCGCCGACTTGGTCAGTGAGTGCACGGTCATGTGCAGCAGGCCGGCGTAGCTGGCAATCGGACCCCCGAGTCCGAAGGCGAAGGTCATCATGCCCATGTGCTCGATCGACGAGTACGCGAACATGCGCTTGACGTCCTTCTGCCGGATCAGGAAGAACACCGCCGCCACCACCGACAACAGCCCGAAACCCATCATCAGGCGCCCCGCCAGATTGTTTTGCAATGCACCGTCGGTCAGCACCTTGCAGCGCAGGATGGCGTAGAGCGCCACATTCAGCAGCAGGCCGGAGAGCACGGCAGACACCGGGGTCGGACCCTCGGCATGGGCATCCGGCAACCAGTTGTGCACCGGGACCAGGCCGACCTTGGTGCCGTAGCCGATGAACAGGAAGGCGAATGCCAGCGTGATGATGTTCGGGTTGAGTTGTGCCTTCACCGCGTCAAGGTTGGTCCACAGCAAGGCACCCCCTTCGGGCCCAATGACCTTTTCAGCCGCCATGTAGAGCAGCACCGTACCGAAAAGCGCTTGCGCAATGCCCACGCCGCACAGGATAAAGTATTTCCAGGCGGCTTCCAGGCTGGCGGGGGTTCGGTAAACGCTGACCAGCAGCACGGTGGTGAGTGTGGCGGCTTCCATCGCCACCCATACGATACCCATGTTGTTGGTCGTCAATGCCAGCAGCATCGTGAAGCTGAACAGCTGGTACATGCTGTGGTACAGCCGCAGTCGTGGTGGCGTCATCTTGCCGTGGTCGCGCTCGATCCGCATGTAGGGCCGCGAGAAGATGGCGGTGGTCAGGCCCACGAAGGCCGTCAGCGTGACCAGGAAGACATTGAGCGAATCGATGTAAAACTCGCGGTCCCACACCAGCAGCGAGCCGTGTTCTATGATCTGCGCGGTGAGGACGCAGGCCGCGATGAAGGTGCCCAGGCTGAATGCGACGTTGACGTCGCGCGCGCTGTCCCGATGGCCGACGAACGCCAGAACCAATCCGCCGAGCAGCGGTATTGCAAGCAGGAAGGCCAGTGCGTACAAATTAATCGTCCTTCAGCTTTTCGAGGTTCCGGATGTCCAGGCTGTCGAACTGCTCGCGAATCTGGAACATGAACACCCCCAGAATGAGCACGCCAATCAGCACGTCCAGCGCAATGCCGAGCTCGACCACCATCGGCATGCCGTAGGTCGCCGAGGTGGCGGCAAAGAACAGCCCGTTCTCCATCGCCAGGAAGCCGATCACCTGCGGCACGGCCTTGGCCCGCGTGATCATCATCAAAAACGACAGCAGCACGCAGGCCAGCGCGATGCCCAGCGTGCCGCTGGCTACGGCCGATGACAGCTGCGCGATCGGTTTTGCAAGGTTGAAGGAGAAGATCACGACCACGATGCCAATCAGCATGGTGGTGGGAATGTTGATCAGGGTTTCGACGTCCCAGTGAATATCGAGGCGGTCGATGACCTTGTGCAGCAAGTAGGGAATCACCAGTACCTTGAGGACAAAGGTCAAGGCGGCTGACAGGTAGAGGTGGTGCTGGTTCGTCACATAGCCGACCACGACGGTGGCCAGCACCAGTGTCACGCCTTGCATCGTGAACAGGTGGATCAACGTGACGATGCGCCGCTGCGAGTTCATCGCGAACGCCAGCATCAGCAGCATCGCGCCGAGCAGGTTAACGAACTGGGTCAGCAGTATGCTCATGTCAAGGAACCAGCAACAAGTGTACCAACAGGCCAATGACGGCCAGCAGGAAGGCTGTGGCGAGGAACTCCGGCACGCGGAAGATGCGCATCTTGACGCTGACCGTCTCCAGTACGGCGAGCAGGAAGCCGCCCACGGCAAGCTTGAGAACCAGCGCCGGCAACGCAAGCAGCATGGCCAGCGGTTCCTGGGCCTCGGCCACGCCCCATGGGAAGAACAGCGCCAGGCCGATGCACGAGTATGCGAACAGCTTCAGGCTGACCGCCCATTCGATCAGCGCCAGGTGGCGGCCCGAATACTCCAGGATCAGCGCCTCGTGGATCATTGTGAGCTCGAGGTGGGTAGCCGGGTTGTCCACCGGCACGCGGGCATTCTCCGCCAGCGACACCATCGTGAACGCGACGCCGGCAAAGGCGAAGCCGGGGTAGATAGCGAACTCGCGATGCGCCAGCGTCTCGACGATCGTGGGAAGCGAGGTTGACTTGGAGATCAGCGAGGCTGAGAACAGCACCATCAACAACGCCGGTTCTGCAAGGAAACCAATCAGCATTTCGCGCCGTGCGCCCATGGTGCCGAATGCGGTGCCGATGTCCATCGCGGCCAGCGATATGAACACGCGGGCCAAGGAAAACAGGCCGACCAGCGCGATCGCATCGGCAGCCGTCGCTAACGGCAGATCGGTGGACAGCGTGGGGATGATCCCTGTGGCCAGGGTCATGCAGCCAAATACCACATAGGGCGCGGCGCGAAACAGATGCGACGCGTTGTCAGCGACCACCGATTCCTTGTTGAACAGCTTGTGCAGCAGTCGGTAAGGTTGCCAGAGGCTGGGCGCCGACTTGTTCTGCAGCCAGGCACGCCATTGGTTGACCCAGCCCGTCATCAGCGGCGCCAGCGCGATCGCAATGATGATCTCGAGCAACTGTGACAGGAAACCTGAAAAGCTCATTGGCACACCTCGTCCGATGGGTACATTGTTCGATTCCCCCAGGGACTGTCCGCTTGCTTGGGGCGTCCGGGCGTTGCGCTCATCGCATCACCGCCAGCAGTGTGACCACCAGAGTCAGGAAGCTGTAAAGCAGATACACCGAGATGCGGCCCTGCTGCATCATGCCGGCCAGCCGCGCCAGATAGGCCGCCAATTCAGCGATGGGCAGGTACAGCCAGCGCCAGAAGTGATCCTCGACCTCGACGCGGTACTGGGGCTGCTTGTCAAACGGGGTTGGCAGTTCACGCTGCATCAGGAAGAAGGACTCGAAAATCTGGCGAATCGGCTGGCCGAAGCCCTCGGCGGTGTCCTGCATGCGCGCCGAGCCCCACGGGAAGCCGCAGGCCCAGGGCGGGCTGCGGCGCAGGCGGCCATGGTAAAACTTGCGCACCAGCAGGAAAGCCAGCGCGAAGCTACCCAGGATGCCGAGCAGGAAGATCACCGGCCCATAGCTCGCCTGCTCCATGCTGGTCGGTGCCAGCAGCCAGCCGCTGACACCGACCTTGGCGCCGAGGCCCGACGCGACGAGTTGCTGCGTCACCGGGTCAATCAACTGGATGAACTGCGTCGGCAGCAGCCCGAGCGCCACGCAGCCGAGCGCCAGCCACAGCATGCCAGCGCGTTCCCAGCGACCGGCATCGTGCGCGTGAGCGAGCTTTTCCTCGCGCGGCTGGCCAAGGAAGATCACGCCGAAGAACTTGACCATCGTGTAGCCGGCCAGCGCAGCCACCAGCGCGATGAGCGCCGCCACCACCGGGATCAGCATCGTCAGCAGCGGCACCGGCAGGCCAGGCGTGAACAGGAAGCTCTGCAGCAGCAGCCACTCCGAGACGAACCCGCCGAGCGGCGGCAAGCCAGCGCTGGCCAGCACGCCGAGCAGCATGAGCCAGCCGACCCAGGGCATGGTGCGTATCAGGCCACCCAGCTTGCCGAGGCTTCTCTCGGCAGTGGCATGCAGCACGCTGCCAGTGCCGAGGAAGAGCAGGCTCTTGAAGCAAGAGTGGCTCGCAACGTGATAGAGCGTCGCCGTCAGAGCCAGCGCGGCCATTGGTTTCATCTCGTAGACCGAGAAGATCAGGGTCAGGCCCATGCCGACGAAAAGCAACCCCATATTCTCGATCGAGGAATAGGCCAGCAGCCGCTTCATGTCAGTCTGCACGGATGCGAAGACCACACCGAACAAGGCAGTGGCCAGACCAACGGCCATCAGCAGCCCACCCCACCACCACAGGCGCATGTGCAGCAGGTCGAAGGACACACGCAACAGGCCATAGATGGCGGTGTTGAGCATGACGCCGCTCATCATGGCCGACACCGGCGACGGAGCCGCCGGGTGCGCTTCGGGTAGCCACACGTGCAGCGGCAAGACGCCGGCCTTGGCGCCGAAGCCAAACACCGCAAGCAGGAACCCGGCCGAGGCCCAGAACGGTGACAATTCCTGGGCGCGCATGTTCGCGAAGGTGTAGTCGCCGGTGTTGGCCTGCAGCACACCGAAGCACAACAGGATCGCGATTGCACCGATGCGGGCCATGGTGATGTACAGGTAGCCGGCACGTCGGACTTCCGGAATACGGTGGTTTGCGGTAACCAGAAAGAACGATGACAGCGCCATCGTCTCCCACATCACCATGAAGGAATAGGCATCGTCGGCCAGGATGACCAGCACCATGCTGACGAGGAACATGTGATATTCAAGGCACAACAGGCCAGGCGGCGTGCCCTCTCCCTTGCGGAAGTAGCCAGCGGCAAAGGCGGAGATGCCCGCGGAAGCAGCGCCGAGCACCATCAGGAAGTACGCCGACAAGCTGTCCAGCCTGAAATGAAACGGCAATCCTGGTAGACCGATCGGCAAGATCGCCACCTCGGGTGTGATGAGTGCCGCGTCGAGTGCGACGCCGAATATCGCCAGCCCGAGCAACCCGCCGACCGGAAACAGTACGTGCGACACGATCGCGAAGCGATGCAGGGCGAACGCTCCGGCGGCGCCCACGACCAGCCAGCCCGCCACGATAACCAGCATCCAGTCGATGTGGAGCCACTGCGCGAGAGGAGGGAGGTCACCCATGAAGTCAGGCTATCTTGGGCGTTGCGGGTTTTTTGGCGGGTGGCGGGTGCCCAGTGGCAGGCAGGCCCCAAGTGGCGAGACGGCGAGCTTGCTTTGGTGTTTGGCGGTTTCGGGCGCAAACCCGCAAAAGACCGAAAGCCTGAGGCTCAACCTTAAAATCGAGACCAGACCCAAATACCAAATCCAACAAGGAAATCATTAATATACAAAATCCTGATGCGAGAATGTTGGGACTCCACTGCAAGTGCATCTTACATGAACGCAATGCGATGTTTATGCACCAAAAGGACTTGATCTTCCAGTGCGACTGAAATCAGCGAAGGCGCTGACTCCGCTATAACTCCATGATGAAAAAAAACCCTTCAAGCAGTGGGCTTGTTTATTCCACCGATGCCGGAAGAATGTGCCCCGAGTGCCGAAAACCCATGACGGGATGCATCTGCAAGCAGACTCAAGCCCTTCCAAAATCGGATGGGTGGGTGCGCGTTTTCAGAGAGAGCAAAGGCCGTGGCGGAAAGACGGTAACGCTGGTGAAGGGGCTGGCGCTTGATCCGCTGGCCTTGGCTCAATTGGGCAAGCAGCTCAAGGCGGCGTGCGGATCAGGGGGCACGGTGAAAGACGGCGTGATTGAAGTGCAGGGCGATCACTGCGCGCTGGTTTTGCAGGCGCTGCAAAAGCAGGGCTATGCCGCCAAGCGGGCCGGCGGCTGACTTGAATCCCGAAGACCTGCAGCGGCTGGTTACCCTGAAAATGCCTTTTGGAAAATACAAAGGATGGCTGATAGCCGACTTGCCTGGCCACTACCTGAACTGGTTCGCCCGCGAGGGTTTTCCGAAGGGCGACATCGGGCGTCTTCTGGCGCTGATGCAGGAAATTGATCACAACGGCCTCTCGGTGCTGCTGGAACCACTGCGCAAGCGTTTTTAGGGGTTACAGCACCTTGCTCAGGAACTTGCGCGTGCGCTCTTCCTGGGGCCGGTCAAAAATGTCGGAGGGCGTTCCTTCTTCGACCACCAGGCCTTCGTCGATGAACAAGACGCGATCAGCCACCTGGCGTGCAAAGCCCATCTCGTGCGTAACGACCACCATGGTCATGCCTTCCTCGGCCAGGTTTTGCATGACGGTCAGCACTTCGCCGACCATCTCGGGGTCCAGCGCGGAGGTGGGCTCGTCAAACAGCATGATGAGTGGCTGCATGGCCAGCGCCCGCGCAATGGCCACGCGCTGCTGCTGCCCGCCAGACAGCTGGTTGGGGTAGGCATCAATCTTGTCGAGCAGCCCGACCTTGTCGAGCAATTCGGTGGCGCGGATATGCGCTTGCGCGGTGGTGAGGTGACGCACTTTGGTCGGTGCCAGCGTGATGTTTTCAAGTACGGTTTTGTGCGGGAAAAGATTGAAGCGCTGAAACACCATGCCAATTTCAGAGCGCAGGGCATCGACGTCGGTTTTGGGATCATGCACCGACACACCGTGCACCAGCACCTGCCCGGCGGAAGCCTCTTCCAGCCCGTTCAGGCACCTGAGAAAGGTGCTTTTGCCCGAACCCGAGGGGCCAATGACACAAACAACTTCTGATGCCTTGATGATGCAGTCAATACCGCGCAGCACCGGGAGGAGACCAAACTGCTTGGTCAATTTGTCAACGCGAATCACCACGTCCATAACGAGCCTCCAATTTCTGAATACCGTATGCAAGGCCCAGCGTCAGCACCCAGTACATGAGTGAAATCGTGAGGTAGGGCTCCCAGTAGCGTGAATAGGCGCCGGCCACAGTACGCGCAGCATAGGCCAGCTCCGCCAGGCCAATGGCTGAAACCAGTGACGAGTCCTTGAGCAGCGCGATGGCGTTGTTGCCCAGCGGCGGCAGCATTCTGCGAAACGCCTGCGGCAGCACGATGTGGTACATGGTTCGCGGGAACGACATGCCGAGCGAGCGCGAGGCTTCCACCTGGCCGCGGTCAATCGACTGGATACCGGCCCGGAAAATCTCGGAAATATAGGCACCCGCATTCAGTGTGAGGGCCACCACGCCCGACAGGAAAGCGCCATAGTTCTGCTTGATATTGCGCGCCATTTCACCCGAAATCAGCAGGCCATCGGTCTGGTTGATAAACAGCGGCAGCACCGCAAAGTGAATCAGCAGAATCTGCACAAACAGCGGCGTGCCGCGAAAAAAGCTGACAAAAACAATCGAAGGCCAACGCAAAGCGTATTTGCAAAGCTGCTTGGCCGGTGCCCGACGTGCTTCGGCCAGCCCCGCCAAGCCTACCGCCAGGCCCAGCGCCGTGCCCTGCACAATACAGATCAGCGTGATGACGATGGTCATCTGCAGGCCTTGCCAGAACAGCCCCGCGTATTGGGAAATGATGTCCGCGCGGAACCAGCCGAACCAGAGAACTTGCTCCATAACGAATACGCTCAGTGATTATTGGACTGCCAGCGCTCGCGCTTCAGCCAAAATTTTGTGCGGGAAGTTCATGCTTGCGTCCAGAACGGGGAATCAGGAAAAATGCTTGTCGCCCCCATCACGGAGGACAAGCTGAAGTGCGCCAATGGTAACGCCTGTAAGCGCGTCCGCTTTAGTTCAGAAGTTCCAGCAAGCGGTCGAGCCCACCCTCGTTGATGGCGGCCATGGCCTGCTCGCGTACCTTGGGCTTGGCGTGATAGGCCACTGACAATCCGGCCTCGCCCATCATCGGCAGGTCGTTGGCGCCGTCGCCAATGGCAATGGCTTGTTTTGGATCAATACCCAGTTGTTCGCAGGTTTGCA
>DASUIO010000026.1:0-2361 GCA_036279755.1 Polaromonas sp.
CGCGAAAGCCGCGACGGCTTCGGCGGCTCCACGGCTTTTCTCGCCATGGCCGGCGCGGCGGCCGGAATGCAATGGACCTGCAATCGCGGCGAATTCTTCGACATGCTGGGGCGGCTGGTGCTACCCGCCACCCTGGGGCAACGCAGTGGCGGCGCGCTTGATCCCTGCGCCGCCCTCGCTGGCGAGTTCACCCTGGCCAGCGGTGGTGCGCTGGCATTCAGTTTCATCCTGGGCCACGGGGCAAATGCGGATGCCGCGGAGCAAATGGCCCAGGACTGGGCACAACGCGATACAAGCCATGCGCTGGCCGAAGTCAAGGCCTGGTGGTCGCAATTACTGGGCAAAGTGCAGGTGCGAACGCCCGACCCGCTGTTCGACGCCCTGGTCAACCGCTGGCTGCTCTACCAAACCGTGGCGTGCCGCTTGTGGTCCAAGGCCGGGTTCTATCAGGCGGGCGGCGCTTTCGGCTTTCGGGATCAGTTGCAGGACGCGATGGCTTTGGGTCTGACCGACCCGGGACGCCTGCGCGAGCAGATCGTGCTGAATGCCTCGCGCCAATTCCCCGAAGGTGACGTCCAGCACTGGTGGCACGCCCCCGGCGGCGCAGGCGTGCGCACGCATTTTTCCGACGACCTGCTCTGGCTGCCTTACGCCTGTGCGCACTATGTGGAGCTGACTGGCGACGCAGCCCTGCTCGACGAAGCCGTCCCCTTCATCGATGGCCCGCCGATTCCCGAGGGCGACGAGGACGCCTACTATGTGCCGCACATCAGCGCGCAATTCGCCACTGTCTACGAGCACTGCGCGCGCACCATAGACCGCAGCCTGGCGGTGGGCGTACACGGCTTGCCACTGATGGGCAGCGGTGACTGGAATGACGGTATGAACCGGGTCGGCCACGAAGGCCGCGGCGAATCGGTCTGGCTGGGCTGGTTCCTGTGCAGCGTGGTCGATGGCTTCCTGCCTTTGGCCAAACTGCGCGGTGATGATGCGCGCGCTGCGCGCTGGCTTGAGGCGCGCAGCGGCTGGGTCGCCGCGCTGCACGATGCCGGCTGGGACGGCGCCTGGTTCCGCCGCGCTTTTTTCGACAACGGCGCCCCGCTCGGCTCGGCCGCCAACGCCGAATGCCGGATCGACCTGATCGCGCAGGCGTGGGCCGTGCTGTCCGGCGCGTCCACGGCGGCCTTCACGACCCCGGCCATGCAGTCACTGAAAAAGCAGCTGATCGATGAACAAGCCGGTCTGCTGCGACTGCTCGATCCGCCACTGCAGCATTCAGCCAACAACCCCGGCTACATCCAGGCCTACCCGCCGGGTGTGCGCGAAAACGGCGGCCAATATTCACACGCCGGGGTCTGGGCGCTGATGGCCCAGGCCCTCACCGGCGACACCGAGGGTGCCTGGAACAGCTTTGAGGCCCTCAGCCCCGCGCACCGCAGCCAGCATCCAGAGCGCGGCCCCGCCTATGAGCTTGAGCCTTATGTGATGGCCGGTGACATTTACAGTGCCGCGCCCTACGTCGGCCGCGGCGGCTGGAGCTGGTACACCGGCTCGGCCGCCTGGCTATACCGCGCGGCGCTGGAAACCCTGCTGGGCCTGGCCGTGCGGCCGGGCCGGCTGTCGCTGTCGCCGCGCTTGCCGGCACATTGGCCCGCCGTGGAAATCCGTTTGAAGTTGCAAGGGCGTGACATCACCGTGCATTGGCAACGCGAGCGCCATGCCGAATCGGAGTTGAAGGCAGACCGGGTGCTGGGCTGGGGCGAATGGGTGGAACTGGACAGCTTGCCGATGCAGGCTGTACTTCGGGTGCACGGCGAAGCAATGCTGACGCAGCCGCCGGACCTTGCGGTGGCGCGCCAGGCGCAACAACAAAGCGCACTTTAAGTGCTACATATTCAATAGCCCGGGCAAGAATCCTAAAAAGCTTTCAAAATCTGTGCAATCCAGTTATTTTCAGCCTTATCGCCAGCCGAACTATGAGCCCAAAAACTCGCCAATCGGCTTCAGGTCATCGATCCGGTCACAAATGGACTTGACGATCATCAAAATGGGGATTCCCAGCAGCAAACCCCACACGCCCCACAACCAGCCCCAGGCCAGCAGCCCGACAAACACCGCCACCGGACTCATGCGGCTGGCACGGCTGGTCAGCCAGGGCGTAAGCAGGTTGCCAACCAGGGTATGTATGACCAGCGAGGCACCGCCAACCGCCAAGGCCATGTTGAGCGAGCCAAACTGCAAAAAGCCGACCAGCGCAGAGGCGGCTGCCGTGATTAGCGAGCCCACATACGGCACCAGATTCAGCACGCCTGCGGCAATGCCCCACACCGCAGCGTTTTCCAGTCCGATGGCCAGCAAGGC
>DASUIO010000027.1:0-5297 GCA_036279755.1 Polaromonas sp.
TCTCCTGTTTATTTTGGTCGGTGTAGGTGTCGGTGTTGTTCCTCAGGTGTTGGGTCGTTTGTTGGGTCCTGTGCTACCTAACAGCGAAAAAAATTCCCCTTACGAATGCGGCTTCGAAGCCTTCGAAGATGCCCGCATGAAGTTCGATGTGCGCTACTACCTTGTCGCCATCCTTTTTATTCTCTTTGACCTCGAAATCGCGTTTCTTTTTCCATGGGCAGTCGCGCTCAAGGAAATTGGTGCGGTGGGTTTCTGGTCCGTCATGATTTTTCTGGGCATCCTGGTCGTGGGCTTTGTCTACGAGTGGAAAAAAGGTGCGCTGGACTGGGAATAAATAAGAAATTGGGGTAAGAGCCTCAAGGATTTTTGCGACAAAGGTACGGATATGTCACTTGAAGGTGTTTTCACAGAAGGCTACGTGACCACGAGCTATGACGCAGTGGTTAACTGGGCCAAGACCGGCTCTCTTTGGCCCGTGACATTCGGCCTCGCCTGTTGCGCCATAGAGATGATGCATACCGGCATGTCGCGTTACGATATTGACCGGTTTGGCATGATCTTTCGCCCCAGTCCGCGCCAGTCCGACCTGATGATCGTCGCCGGTACGCTGACTAACAAGATGGCTCCCGCCTTGCGCAAGATCTATGACCAAATGGCTGAGCCGCGCTGGGTGATATCCATGGGGTCATGCGCCAACGGCGGCGGTTACTACCACTACACTTATTCGGTGGTTCGCGGTTGCGATCGCATCGTTCCGGTGGATGTGTATGTGCCGGGCTGTCCGCCCACCGCTGAGGCCTTGCTTTACGGCATCATCCAGTTGCAGCAAAAAATCCGCCGTACCAACACGATTGCGAGGGCTTGATGCTGCCGTCATCTTCTTTGGTTCTTCCTTCTCCGGCTTCCGCCCAGCAGCTTGCCGATACCATTGCCACAGTCCTTGGAAGCAAGGTCAAAAATATCCGGGTTGCGCTCGGTGAAGTGACGCTGACTGTGGCTGCGGCTGACTACCTGGCGGCTGCGAGCTTGTTGCGTGACAGCGCAGGCTGCAAATTCGAGCAACTGATTGACCTTTGCGGTGTGGATTACTCCGAATACAAAGACGGTCAGTACGATGGGCTGCGTTTTTGTGTTGCAACGCATCTGCTGTCGGTCAGCTTGAACCAGCGCGTGCGGCTCAAGGTTTTTTGCCCTGATGATGATTTCCCTGTCGTTGACTCTGTCACTGATTTATGGAACTCCGCAAACTGGTTTGAGCGTGAAGCGTTTGACTTGTTTGGCATCGTCTTTGAAGGCCACAACGACCTGCGCCGTATCCTGACCGATTACGGCTTCATTGGTCATCCTTTCCGCAAGGATTTCCCGGTTACCGGTCACGTGGAAATGCGTTACGACCCCGAACAAAGACGCGTGATTTACCAGCCAGTAACCATCGAGCTCCGTGAGATCACACCACGCGTGATCCGCGAGGATAACTACGGTGGCCTTCAGTAAACGGTTCCGGCAAGAAATACGACATGGCTGAAATCAAAAACTACACGCTCAATTTTGGACCGCAGCACCCTGCAGCGCACGGCGTTCTGCGTCTTGTGCTGGAACTCGACGGCGAGGTGGTCCAGCGCGCCGACCCGCACATCGGTTTGTTGCACCGTGCCACCGAAAAATTGGCTGAAAGCAAGACCTACATCCAGTCGCTGCCCTACATGGACAGGCTCGACTACGTGACGATGATGTCTAACGAGCATGCCTACTGCCTGGCCATTGAGAAATTGCTGGGTGTCGATGTCCCAATTCGAGCGCAGTACATCCGCGTGATGTTTGCCGAGATATCACGTCTGCTCAATCATCTGTTTTGGTTGGGCTCGCACGGTCTGGACTGCGGCGCGATGAATATCATGCTTTACGTCTTTCGCGAACGCGAGACGTTGTTCGATATAAACGAGGCTGTGTCGGGAGCGCGCATGCATTCGGCCTACTTTCGGCCGGGCGGTGTCTACCGCGACCTGCCGGAAACCATGCCGCAATACAAAGTCAGCAAGCTCAAGAACGCCAAGGCGATTGAAGCATTGAACGAAAACCGTCAGGGCTCACTGCTCGACTTCATCGACGACTTCGTAGCCAAGTTTCCCCAGCAGGTTGACGAGTACGAAACGTTGTTGACCGAAAACCGAATCTGGAAGCAGCGCACGGTCGGCATTGGTGTGGTGTCGCCAGAGCGCGCGCTCAACCTCGGTTTCACCGGCACCATGCTCAGGGGTTCCGGTTTCGCATGGGATTTGCGCAAGCAGCAGCCTTACGAGATATATGAGCACTTGGACTTCGACATTCCAGTCGGCAAAACCGGTGACTGCTATGACCGCTATCTGCTGCATATCGAGGAGATGCGTCAGTCCAATCGCATTATCAAGCAGTGCGTTGACTGGCTGCGCGTCAATCCCGGACCGGTGATCACAAGCAATCACAAAGTCGCTCCGCCTGACCGCGAATCCATGAAGTCCAGTATGGAAGAGCTGATTCACCACTTCAAGCTCTTCAGTGAAGGTTTTCACGTGCCAGAGGGCGAGGCATATGTCGGGGTCGAGAATCCCAAAGGCGAATTCGGCATTTACTTTGTCAGCGATGGTGCCAACAAGCCTTACCGCATGAAGATTCGCTCGCCGGCTTATGTTCATTTGTCCGCCATGGACGAAGTGGCGCGTGGGCACATGATTGCCGATGTCGTCGCCATTATCGGCACCATGGACATTGTTTTCGGTGAAGTTGACCGGTAAAACTCATGATTCCTGAACAAACCAAAGCACGTTTTGACCGCGAAATCGCCAAATATCCTGCGGACCAGAAGCAATCAGCCGTCATGGCTTGCCTCACCATCATGCAGCAAGAGAGCGGTTTTGTGAGTGCCGAAAGCGAAAAGCTGGTGGCCGACTATCTGGGCATGGCACCGATTGCCGTGCACGAAGTCACCACGTTCTACAACATGTACAACCAGCAGCCGCTGGGCAAGTACAAGCTCAACGTTTGCACCAACCTGCCATGCCAGTTGCGTGACGGGGTCGGGGCGCTGAAGCATCTGGAGCAGAAACTGGGCATCGCCATGGGCGAGACCACTGCTGACGGGCTTTTCACGCTGCAGCAGTCCGAATGTCTGGGCGCCTGTGCGGATTCGCCCGTGATGCTGGTCAATGACCTCACGATGTGCAGCTCCATGAGTAATGAAAAACTGGACCAGCTCATTGACGGTCTTAAATCAGTCGAGGCAAATCAATCATGACGGTCGCATCCCAGCTCAATAGCAGCGCAGCGGCGCAGAGCGTGCTGTCGCAATTTGTTGCCACAGGCGCGGAGACCTGTTTTCACGGCCGGCACATCAGTCCGCAAATTCTTGCCGGCCTGGACGGAAAAAACTGGCGACTCAAGGACTACGAGACGCGCGGCGGCTATCAGGCGCTGAGAAAAATTTTGGGGCAGGATGGCGCGCCATCGAATAGCGACACGGGCGTCGTCGGTATGACGCCCGACCAGGTGACTGCCGAGGTCAAGGCGAGCGGTCTGCGCGGTCGTGGGGGTGCGGGTTTTCCGACCGGACTGAAGTGGAGCTTCATGCCGCGCCAGTTCCCCGGGCAGAAATACCTGGTATGCAATTCCGACGAGGGTGAACCGGGTACCTGCAAAGACCGGGACATCATGCAGTACAACCCGCACAGCGTGATAGAAGGCATGGCGATAGCTGCTTACGCGATGGGTACCAGCGTGGGCTACAACTATATTCATGGTGAAATTTTTGCAACCTACCAGCGTTTTGAGGAAGCGCTGGAGGAGGCCCGTGCCGCGGGTCTGATCGGCAACAATATTCTGGGCAGCGGCTTCAACTTTCAGCTCTACGCGGCACATGGTTTTGGTGCCTATATTTGTGGCGAAGAAACCGGATTGCTGGAATCCCTGGAAGGCAAGAAAGGCCAGCCGCGCTTCAAACCACCGTTTCCCGCCAGTTTTGGCTTGTACGGCAAGCCCACCACGATCAACAACACGGAAACATTCGCAGCCGTGCCGTGGATCATCCGCAACGGCGGTGCGGCTTACCTGGAATGTGGCAAACCAAACAACGGTGGCACCAAAATTTATTCGGTGTCTGGTGACGTCGAGCTGCCAGGCAACTACGAAGTTCCGATGGGCACTCCATTTTCCAAACTGCTGGAGCTGGCGGGGGGCGTGCGCAAGGGCCGTACGCTCAAGGCCGTCATTCCAGGCGGTTCCTCGTCACCGGTGTTGCCCGGCTCCATCATGATGGAGTGCACCATGGATTACGACTCAATTGCCAAGGCGGGCTCCATGCTCGGTTCCGGTGCCGTGATCGTCATGGACGACAGCCGCTGCATGGTGGAGTCACTCAAGCGCCTGGCCTACTTTTACATGCATGAGTCATGCGGGCAGTGCACGCCGTGCCGCGAAGGCACGGGCTGGATGTGGCGCGTCGTGGATCGCATCCACAATGGTCAAGGCCGTCAGAGTGACCTGGAGTTGCTCAACTCCGTGGCGGACAATATTCAGGGTCGCACCATCTGTGCGCTGGGGGATGCCGCCGCCATGCCGGTGCGCGCCATGATCAAGCATTTCCGCCATGAGTTTGAAGCCATGATCAAGCCGCAGACGCCTCAATCTTCAGCATCCCCTCTTGCTCAGACTGCAATGCAAGCTTGAACCGCGAAAAGAAAATATATGCTTGAAATTGAAATCGACGGTCAGAAAATAGAAGTGCTCGAAGGCAGCACGGTAATGCATGCTGCTGAAAAAGTGGGCACCTATATTCCGCATTTTTGTTACCACAAGAAGCTGAGCATCGCGGCGAATTGTCGTATGTGTCTGGTGGATGTCGAAAAAGCACCCAAGCCTCTGCCTGCATGTGCCACGCCGGTGACCCCGGGCATGATCGTGCATACCAAGAGCGACAAAGCCATCCAGGCCCAGAAGGGCGTGATGGAATTTCTGTTGATCAACCATCCGCTGGACTGCCCCATTTGTGATCAGGGTGGCGAGTGTCAGTTGCAGGACTTGGCCGTGGGATATGGTGCTGGCGCATCACGCTATGAAGAAGAAAAGCGCGTGGTGTTTCACAAGGACGTCGGCCCGCTGATCTCGATGGAAGAGATGACCCGATGCATTCACTGCACCCGCTGCATACGCTTTGGCCAGGAAGTCGCCGGCGTGATGGAGCTTGGCATGTCGAACCGCGGCGAGCACGCCGAGATTGAAACCTTTATTGGCATGTCGGTGGACTCTGAACTGTCGGGCAACATGAT